>JANXXM010000024.1 GCA_025350645.1 Ferruginibacter sp. | reverse complement strand
TTGCGGTGCTGTAGAACACGCTCCGGCACTTACTACAGCAGAATATGTAGTCGTAGCTGTGGGTGCTGCATACACCTGCGTAACCGCAGTGCCAGTATATGGAATAGTACCCGCTGCATCTGTAAATAAACCTGCTACGGGGGTAAACACCATAGTTGCAGGCGCTCCTCCATAAGTAATTTCCAAAGTATAGTTTTTGAAAATAATAGAATCTGGAGGACCCGCATCATACATGCCTAGTGTCCATACGCCGTTAGCCGCAGAGGCAGGTGAATGCGCATAAAAGGTATTGATATTGCTTGTTGTAGCTGCAAATCCTGCAGGACCAGATGGTGTACCTACAAAAAAGGTAGCTTGCTGATTGTCTATCGGATATTCAGCAGTGTAAGGGAATGTACCCTGATCTATTCCTTGAGATGCAGGTGCGGTAACTCCGCCAACTCCAGAGAAAGGTGTACCTCTCATTACCCTATTGAAATTAAATATTGTATTTATAAAACCAGTATCAGCTGCGCCACCGCCACCATTGTTTGTTCTGTTTAGCAGATAATCCATATTTACAATCTGCCCATTTGGGGCTTTAAGTGATGCTACCAAATCTCCTATATAAAAACCTGATGCATTTATTTTTACCCTTACTTTCTGTATTGGGCCTGTTATACCAGAAACGGTTACGTTTCTGCTGATACCGAATGCCAAACCATTATCTATAAAACCAAGCGTACTGTTTGTAAAATTTAAAATATTCTGAGTATTGGGTGCCGTTATAAGTACCGGTACAGCCGATAAACATTTTGTTATAACCGAAGGGGTTATTGCAAAAGTAATGGGGGGAACGGTTAAGGTAGCATTTGAACTGAAATCTGCACCCGTACATGCACCACTTACTACAGCCCGATACTGATACCCGTCCATACTTACTACCACACTATTGATGAACAGGGTGGCTGCATTCACTCCTGAATAAGGTGCAGATGCAGGCACATTAAGCCACGGTGAAGTAGCACTAACACGATACTGCCATTGATAAGTTGGTAATGAACCAGTAGTTGTTACACTGAAACTCGCACTACCGCCACATACTGAAGTAAGATTAGAGGGAGACCCAGTAATAGCCACAGGTATACAATTTTGAATATCGACAGCATAATCTTCCGTTTCGCCAAAAGTAGGGGAAGTACAAGATTCCGTACCTCCATTAACAGCCGATCCAAACTTAAGACGAACCCTCATTCTAGTAGAGCCCGTTAAGGCTGTAGCAGGTACAATAATAGTTCCGTTTAACGGGCCTCCTGCTGCACTACTACCGATTGCAGTAAATTCTGTTGCTTCGAAAGTTCCATTCTGGTTATAATCTATCCATACAGCAACAAACTCTGTAAATCCAGGGTCAAAACTTACAGATATTGTATTATTTGCTCCCCTGATTACAGTACCCGGAGCTACAGTAGAACTATAATTGGTATAGCCTGATGCATTTGCACAGGCAGAATTATTATTTATACCACCTATTGTTACATTTGTTATAACGTCACCATCAGTACATCCAAAAGTGGATGCAGGGGGAATGCAATAACAATTACCAGACATGGTAACCTGAACCGGTGTGGAAGTTAAAGGTGCATTTGCGCCGCAAGTTACTTTTAAACGATACCATTTTGCAGATGCTTGTGTTGTATTATATGTAATACTTGTTGCCCCAGCAATAGGCGCAAAAGTGATATTGTCAGTAGAAATTTCCCACTGGTAGGTTAACCCTAATCCTGAACCTGGGTTAGCTACAGAAAGTGCAAATGGAGTAGTAGGGCAAACAACATTTGGTGTGGCTGTTGTTACTCCCGGAGGAGTTGCGGTACAAGGTGCACCAGTTGCCGCATAATCAATTTGAAAAGGAAAATCTTGGGGGGCCGCAGGCGTACCATCTGTAATTGCAGCCCATGAACTTGGAGTTAATGTGTGCTGTTGGGCATTATTGCCAAGTTGAGTAGCAGAACCAATAATAGTTTTTGCAGGTGAAAAATTGCTGGTTACCCCGGCTATTGTACCATGTTGCCATTCAATCCAGTAAGTTCCTGCGGCTAAGGATGTTGTTACTGCAGCTTCTATTTTCCAAATCTGCCTTGTAGTACCAGGAGTTGCATTACCAATACGATATAAACTTGCTGTTGAAGATGTCAGAAATCTATTTGTGGTAAGATTTCCAAACACAGGAATAGGTGTACCAACTGATGGATTTGTACTAAAAATTTGTACCCTGGTATCATTAAAGGGAGAGGTAGCTCCGGCATAACCAGTTGAGTATGCATAGAATGTAATTTTAGTTATATTCCATGTAACCCCTGTTGGTACTGTAAAATCATCCGCCAGCGTTAACCCCGCTGCTATATTTGCACCCGATCCCAAGCCTGTGTTCAAGCCTTGAAGTTCACTCCAGTTAAAACCTGCTGGTGCTGCAGTACCTCCTGTGGCAGTAGCACCTGTACTTAATCCCCCGTTAATGTATGGTTGTGCTTTTGCAACAAAGCATAAAGAAGATAAAAAGATTAGCGTAATAAAATATCTAAACAATAAACTTTTTATTTTAGATATAGTAATTTTTATATTCATAAATTTTTATTAGATATTTTCGATACTTCTGTATAATTATGATACAGCATTATTGAAAACTGTATTTACAATAATTTTTATTGAAGAAAGAAATTGTGGTTAAATGATAATTATTTTTTATTGGCAACAGGAACATATCGTTCTGAAGCAACAGTAGTAATAACTTTGTAAGTAGGTTTCACTTTAGAAGTAGGAATTTTTTCCTTTCCACTAGCAATTTTAAATTTCGCTATTTCTTTTATTTTTTTATCTTCATCCTCTTTCTTTAAAAATACTTTTTTTTGTTGAGCCATTGAAAGTGAAAATAGCAGAAAGATAGAAAAACCGGAGAGTAATATTTTTTTCATTTTATAGGTTTTGATTTAAAATATGTGCTAACAAATATAGGGTTTATAAAGAAAAATTATTGTTTTGTTAATAAGTTTACTCTTAATAAATTGCATTAATGAGTTTATTAAAATTTAGAAATTCATCTTTTGTGAAAAAAGTAGTATATGCCGTTGTTGGCATCATTACTTACCCCGGACTTAATATAATAAACAAATTAAAAATAACAGGTACAGAAAATCTAAAAAGTCTTCCTAAACAAAATGTTTTATTTGTAAGTAACCACCAAACTTACTTTGCAGATGTAATTACTTTCATTCATATTTTTTGTGCCTATAATTGGGGTAAAATAAACAAACTGGGAATACCCTATTATTTGCTATGGCCTTTTACTAAAATAAAATATGTGGCTGCTGAAGAAACCATGAAAAGCAACTGGCTCACGAGATTTTTTACACTTGCGGGGGCCCTTACTGTAAAACGCACATGGAATAACGGAAGTGAAGAGGTGAGAAGAGGACTTGACCCATCTGATACAAGAAAAATATTTTCAGCATTAGAAAAAAACTGGGTAATAACTTTTCCACAAGGCACTACAAAAGCATTTGCACCTGGCAGAAAAGGAACTGCACACATTATAAAGCAGATGAACCCTATAGTAATACCTGTTGTAATAAATGGTTTTTCCAGAGCTTTTAATAAAAAAGGGTTAAAAATTAAACGGAAGGGAGTACAGCTTAGTGTTACTTTTAAACCTGCACTTGTTATAGACACCTCTCAAACTGCAGAAAAAATTATGGAACAGGTTATGGATGCTATAGAACAGAGTAAAAAATTTATGGGCGGAAGAAGGAAATCAGTTTCTATTACTCTGTGATAATTGAGGCTATATTTAAAAGTAAAAAAAATATTTCTATAAATATTTTTTTGCATATTCGGGAATTTGCTTGTAGGTATATCTCACACCGGAGTGGTCAGAAGATAATGCTTGTAGTTAATGAAAATTGAAATTAATTTTATCGCAATTTTTACAAACTGATTAACTTAATTTCTTCGCTGTACAGCATTATTCAGTAATTTAGTATCTCATTATTGTACATGAAAAAATCGCTGCTTTTTAGTTTTCTTATATTATTGATGCTGCCGGTATTTGCTAAACATATTACAGGAGGAGAAATTATTTACGATTATTTAGGACCCGGAAGTACGCCAAATTTAAAAAATTACAGAATAACTTTAAGACTCTTTAGAGATAACAATACCAATGGTGGTGCAGCACTTCCCACTACACTTGTAGTAAGTGTTTTTAATAATGATAACAATGATAATGTTAGCGATTATCTTAATGTAAACCGGGCATCGGAAGAAGTCCTGGCTATCATTTCCAGCCCAAATTGTATCACATCTCCCCCAAGCCTTAATTATTCTGCAGGATATTATATTTTTGAAATAACCCTGCCTGCAAATGCTAAAGGATATACCGCAACATATCAAACTTGCTGCAGAATAGATGGTATTGCCAATACTGCAAACATGGTAGGTGCAACTTATGTGGGCGAAATACCGGGTACAAATACTCTTGCTGTGGGTAATGATAATAGTGCAAGGTTTACAACAGGTATTTCTATTATTTGTTACAACAAACCTTTTCGATTAGATTTTAGTGCCACAGACCCTGATTTAACTGATTCTCTTGTATACAGCCTCACCAATGCATACAATGGTGGAGCAGCTACCAGTGCGGGTTTCGCCCAGCCAGCCCCACCGGCCTACGCATCTATCCCTTATAATAATCCTTATAACGGTACTAATCCTTTTGGGGCTACTGCAACTATAAATACAGCTACAGGTATTATTTCGGGTATAGCTCCTAATGCGGGTAAATATGTAGTTTGTGTTCTTGTAAAATCGTACCGCAACGGTGTATTTATTGCAGACCATCGAAAAGATTTTATAGTGACGGTAGCAGATTGTGATTTTGCCAGTTCAGTACTAGATCCTGTTTATACTAATTGTGATGACCTCACTACAGTATTTCATAATAACAATACCTCGTTGCTAAACCTTACATTCGACTGGGATTTTGGTGATCCTGCTTCTGGTGCAAATAATAATTCTGCACTAGAAATTGCTCCACATACCTTTAGTGCTGCAGGAGACTATATTATTAAACTTACTGTAAACCGGGGTACTTCCTGCGCAGATTCTGCTACAGCTCTCGTAAGAGTATGGCCGGGGTTTTATCCTAAGTTTGATTCTGTGCCACCACATTGCGTAAACGTGCCAGTAGTTTTTCATGATGCCACAACTGCAAACTATGGAGTAATAAATTTTTGGCGATGGAATTTTGGTGAGGGTACAGTTAATAATGATACAAGCAGATTGCAAAACCCTACCTATATTTATCCCACTACAGGTACTAAAAATGTGGAGTTAGTGGTGGAAACCAGTAAAGGGTGCAGGGATACCATATACAGAGATATATTAATAGTAGATAAACCTGACCTTAAAGTCACTAACGATACCCTTATCTGCACTATAGATACTTTAAGATTGAACGCCTTAACCAATTTTGCAGGCGGAACAATTACCTGGAGTCCTAATTATATGATCAGTGATATCCACAGTTTTAATCCACTGGTGAGCCCTGATGTGCCCACCCGGTATACTGCTTTTTTTGATGACGGTTTTGGATGCACAACCAGTGCCAGTGTATTTGTAAATGTGGTAACCAATACTATACTTACCGCACCAAATGATACAACCATTTGCCGTACAGATAGTGTTGTTTTAAAAATACCTTTTACCAATGCATTATATTTTAACTGGACTTCTAACCCGGCAGCCGGCATAAGTAATTCTCTCATAAAAAACCCCACAGTGCTTGCCAATGCTGCGTTTACCATATTTAATGTGCGAGCATCTATATCTAATAAATGTTTTATAAACGGGAGTGTAACAATAAAAACTGTACCTTATCCCACGCCGGCTATTACAGGGCAGGACACTATTTGCTTTGGCAAGAATGTTCAATTATTTGCAACAGGAGGTAGTATTTATATATGGACACCTGCTAGTTATCTAACTAATTCAAATATTGCAAATCCTATTGTACAAGCCCCAAAAACCAGTATTACTTACCAGGTAAGTGTAAAAGATACTTTGGGATGCCCTAAACCTGTAACAGCATTTATTAAAGTAAATGTGGTAAAGATTATTGCAGATGCAGGCCCGCAAGACACAGCTATAGTATTGGATCAACCATTACAACTAACAGGTACAGGAGGTAATATTTTTTTATGGACACCAAACACCTGGCTCACAAATTCTTTTATTTATAACCCGATCTCCAACCCATTAAATACTATTACTTATAAATTAACGGTAAGCAACAGTATTGGTTGTTTTGGAGAAGATACTATAAAAGTAAAAGTGTTTTTTGTACCGCCTGACGTGTATGTACCCTCTGCATTTACACCCGGTACAGACAAGTTGAATGATGTATTTCGACCAATTGCACTGGGCATAAAATCCCTTGAAAACTTTAGTGTATTTAACCGCTGGGGAGAACTCCTGTATTCTACTAAAACCATTACCCAAGGATGGGACGGAACATACAAAGGCAATCCGCAAAATGCAGGAACTTATGTATGGGAAGTACGGTGCACAGACTATAAAAACAAAACGATACGAAGAAAAGGATCAGTAATTTTAATACGATAAAATACGACATGCATTATTATTTAAAAAGAATATTTTATCTAATATAAAATTTCCATCTATTTCTCTATACTATATTTGAAAAATTCCTCGGATTACATTCTTAATTTTAACGATGAAAAAAATAGTTTTTATTACCGGTGCTACATCTGGTATTGGTAAGGCCTGTGCAGAAAAATTTGCAGCAAATAATTTTGATATTATTATAACCGGAAGGCGAAACGAAAGACTTATCAGTCTAAAAAATGAATTGGAAAATGCATACCACATTAACGTGCATACATTATGTTTTGATGTGCAGCATAAGCAGGAGGTTTTTGATGCAGTCGCAAGATTACCAGAAAATATCAGTTACATTGACATTCTTATAAACAATGCCGGTCTTGCTTTGGGTAAAGACGCTTTTGATATTGCAGATATTGCTGACTGGGAAACAATGATGCACACCAATGTAGATGGGTTATTATACGTAAGCAGGGCACTTATGCCACTTATAAAAAAAGCAAAAGGCCATATTATTAATATAGGCTCCGTGGCAGGAAAAAATGTTTACGAAAATGGTGCTGTTTATTGTGCGTCTAAATTTGCTGTGGATGCTGTGAGCCGTGGCATGAGGATGGATCTTGCAAAATTTGGAATAAAAGTAACATCTGTGAACCCGGGTGCAGTAGAAACTGAATTTTCTCTGGTACGCTTTAAAGGGAATGAAAATAAAGCTGATGCCACTTACATTGGTTTTGAACCTTTAACTGCTGAGAATGTAGCAGAGAGCATATTTTATTGCACGCAATTGCCGGTAAATGTTTGTATAAATGATCTTACCATCAGTTGCCTAAAACAAGCAGAAGCCAGCTTTATTTACAAGGGAGATTTTGTAGAATAGCACCTATATTTTGTAGCAGAATATCTTACAAAAAACAGGCAATAAATAGTTTAGTTTAGCGTTTATAAAAAACTGGTTATTTTGTTGCAATGTACTATCCATGTTATCCTTTGATTTTAAGACCACCCAAAAGCGAGATGAAGAACTTATTTATAGTTGCTATAATATATTTTTTTACAGGTATTTTTAATGGAGCAAAAGCTCAGAATGTACTTAAACAAAGTGTATGCAGCAATGAAGCCATTACAAAACAAATAGATAGTCTTAAAGAACTTTTTAAAAAAGATGGTTTTATTGTAGTAAAAGAAGCAAGTATGACCATGGAAAGCGAGTATGAAATACCCGTGATAGTGCCGCTTAAAGAAGGGAGCTGGTACAGGATTATATTTGTAGGAGATATTACTTCTAAAGTTTATGAAGTGCGAATGTTTGACTGGAATGAGAAACAAGTTGTTTATCAAAGAAAAATGTGGGGAGATGTTGATGGCAATATTGTAAACTATGATTATATCCCAAAATTTACAGAATACCACATGATAAAACCAGTGCAGGTAAATAAAAAGAAAAAATCTTTATGCGGATATATCATGTTGCTTAAAAAAGTAAAAGAGTAAAAAAAATTAAAAGCTTATAGAGAAAGCCAGCATTAAAAATGCTGGCTTTAATATTTTAGATACCATTTTATCTGTAAGACTGCTGGATTAATCATAAAAACTTAAATTATATTAAAGGCAAACATACCTGCTGCTAAAAATATCATTCTTGTAAAAACATCCTGGAGTGGCTATAATATTTACATTTTATTAATTTACAAACCACCATCGCACTCCAAATCTTATCATTAAACCCTGTGTAGGATAATGTGGAGCAGCAAAATTATTATTTACAAAACCAAACCCATTTTGCAAACTTGCTGTATTAAGATTTTCTGCTCTTAGAAATCCTGAAAACCCTTTTATTCTAAATTGTAAAAAAGCTGCAACATCGGGCAAGTTTTTAATTACCACGGTATCCTGTGGAACGAACTGACCATTAAGCGGTGAGTAATTATTGGCTTTAAAAGGAGTGTAATATCTTATTTCTATACCTGTGCTCAGTGTAAGATTTTTATACAAACTTCCTTCGTAAGCTATGCGGCTTCTTGTAAAAATAAAGGGTAATTTAACAGGTGCAATTTTATCTGTTTGTTGCACTGTAGCATCAGCATACCAGCTAATTTTTTTTGTAATCTTTATCTTTTTAAATCCAGATATCTGTATAATATTTATAGGCTTGCTATATTGGCTGCTGTGATAATAATCTGTAAAATAAGCGTAATTATTAAGCAGGTAATTATTAAACCTTAATTGAAAAAAAGGGTTACTTGCCGTAGCTCCAAAAGAAGTAATATTTTCTTTTTTTAAACTATTGTTATTAGCAAGATTAAAAGAAGATCTGTTGTCGAAAATAAAAGAAGGGGATCTGTTTACGTTATTAAAATATAACTTTATATCGCCAAATTTTTTATTGAAGAACCTGCTTATAGTACCATAAACAGAGTAGTCACCGCTGTTAAACCCATTAAGATAAAATTCGCCTTTAAGCAGTACATCCCATAATTTATTTTTTGTTCTGTTTCTGTACTCTCCATGCAACATAACATTATAAAAATTTTTGCTGCCGCTTTTTATGCTGGCATTTAATGTTTGCAATGTAGCGCCTGCAAGCAAAAACTGGGAACTGTTTTTTGTATCGGGAAACTGAATGAGCGAAAAATCGTTGGTAAGTATTTTCCATCTTTCATTTATCAGAATGGTGTCTTTTTTTCTGCCAAAATTTAATCCATACCAGTTTTTATACAACATAGAATCTGCAAGTTTATCTTTAAAAGTATAGTCGTAGCTGCTACTGGTAATGGTGTGCTGCACCCTTAGTTTAGGGTAAAATAAATAATCTTTCGTAGAGTCATTTATCATTATTGAATCCCGCTTTCCTATATCATAACTCTGTCTTAAAAAAATGGTACGGTCTTTATAAATATTACCTGTGGATACTCCGGAGTTTAAAGGGTTGGGTGAATATATACCTGCATTACCCAACTTTACGGGTATAGTAAACCGCTGCTTTTGGTTAGGATTAAGCAGCAAAGAATCAGCTATAATACCGCCATTTTCAGACGCTTTTATGGTATTGGATATAACGAGAAGGTAACCATTATATCTCTTTCTTTTTCCCTGATAATTACCAAAGAAGCGTACATTGTTGTGACTGGTATTTTGGGTAATAAAAAAACCGGGAGCGCTTATGAGCCTGTATTCAAAACCAAAATTCATATTTGGCCGGGGGCTTTGTGTATGCAATGCCTGTATCATTTGTTCTTTGCCGCTTGCAAGCTGGTAGCCAAGCATAGAAAAAGGTCCTGTTGTTTTATAAAATTTTGAATCTTCCAGTTTAAACCGATAAATGTCATAGGCATGAAAACCTGCATCCCAACCGGCTTTCGAAAAAGGTTTAAAAATGAGTGGAAAAGCTGCTGCGCCATTATTGCCCAGGTATTGATAAGAAGAAGGTACCGAATAATATTTATCAAAATCATTTATGGTGGAGTCAATGTTATTTCTTCGGGTAGAGTCCAAATATCGAAAACTTACTGCAATGGAGTCTTTAAGATCATCTCTGTGTTCAAAACCAAGTGTATCTAATTTATTATTATTTTTATTTTTAGTAGTATCAACTCTTTTTGTATTGTTGTTTACACGCCCTCCCCTATTTTTTAAAATATCGCCTGGTATCTGTGCAAATACAGAGGAAGCTGACAAAATGAGCGCAATAAAAAACAGTATTTTTTTCATGAAATATTAATTGCAAATAATTTCTGTTTAAACCATTATTCGGGGGCACATTTATTTTTTACTTACAATTGAGCAATCAATGCTTTAAAAATATGAGTAAGTTTTGGCTCTGCATCTTTTGCAGCCTGTAGTACTTCTTCATGGGTAATTGTATTTTCTTCTTCCCGTATGCCAATATCTGTAATTACACTCATGGCAAATACGGGCAGGCCCAAGTGCACTGCCGCTATAACTTCCTGCACGGTACTCATTCCTACTGCGTCTCCACCAAGGATAGCCAGCATTTTATATTCTGCACGGGTTTCAAATGTGGGGCCAGTAACGCCAGCATATACGCCTTCTTTTATTTCATAATTTGCTGCTGCTGCAATCAACTTTGCTTTATTTATAAGGTCTTTCTTGTAAGGCTCGCTCATATCCGGAAAGCGGGTTCCAAATTCACTTTCATTTTTACCCAACAGCGGGTTTACGGTTAGCATACTTATATGATCGTTTATGATCATCATATCGCCTACTTTAAAACTTTTATTCATGCCGCCTGCTGCATTACTTATAAGTAGTGTTTTTATTCCAAGATATTTCATTACTCTTATGGGGAAAACTACCTCCTGTGCACTATACCCTTCATAATAATGGAACCTCCCTGCCATTGCAACTACTTTTTTGCCCGAAAGCTCACCAAAAATTAGTTTGCCGCTATGACCTTCTACAGTACTCACGGGGAAATTTGGAATATTACTATAAGGTATTTCTAACTCCGTTTTTATTTCGCTGGTAAAACTGCCCAAACCACTACCAAGTACAATACCTGCAAGTGGTTCATCTTTGTAAATACTTTTTATGTAAGAAACAGATTCGTTTATTTGTTGAAGAACTTGAGACATGTATATTTATTGATAATGAAAATCTTTTGTTTATAAAATATCTTCAAAAATACATTCTTTCATGCTTTAATAAAAACTGCTGTTATTCTTTTTAACAATCCTGCCGGTTTGTGTACGCTATAAAAGGTTCTATAATTTTGATTGGCATCAGCTTTTTTCCCTTCTAAAATTCATGTGTATAATCTTTAATTTTCTCTTTGTTTCAGCAAGGATAGGTGAGGCTATTTATATATCTTCGCAGCAAATATCTAAACCATGAATCTTCACGAATATCAGGCTAAAGAATTACTTAAAAAATACAACGTTCCCGTACAGGAAGGCATTGCATGCAATACTCGGGCACAGGCTGAAGAAGCCTACCGTTTTATAAACACGCAGTATGGCAGTAAGTTTGCCGTGGTAAAGGCGCAGATACATGCAGGCGGGCGTGGCAAGGGTTCAATAATTGGTAAAGACCAGCGTGGCGTGGCAGTAGCAAAAAGTGCGGAAGATATTTTAAGAATTGCATCCAATTTATTAGGAGGCACTTTGGTAACCATACAAACTGGCGAAGCAGGAAAAGTAGTAAACAAGATTTTAGTTGCTCAGGATGTTTACTATGATGGACCAAACCCGGTAAAAGAATTTTATTTGTCTATTTTGCTGGACAGAACAAAAGGCCAAAACGTAATAATGTACAGCACAGAGGGTGGAATGAATATTGAAGATGTAGCACACGATACCCCGGAAAAAATATTTAAAGAATGGGTGCATCCCGGCGGAAAACTTGAGGGTTTTCAGGCACGAAAAATTGCTTTTAATCTTGGGCTCGGTGGTGAGGCTTTAAAAAACTGCGTAAAATTTGTGATAAATTTATACGATGCGTATGTGGGACTGGATTGTGGTATGCTGGAAATAAACCCGCTATTTAAAACAAGTGATGAAAAAATAATAGCAGTAGATTGTAAAATGAATATTGATGACAATGCCATTATTCGCCATGCAGATATTGCTGCACTTAGAGATGTAAGTGAGGAAGACCCTACGGAAGTAGAAGCAGGAAAATTTAATTTGAATTTTGTGAAATTAGACGGTAATGTAGGTTGTATGGTAAACGGTGCAGGACTTGCAATGGCCACAATGGATATGATAAAACTAAGTGGTGGCGAGCCTGCAAACTTTTTAGATGTGGGTGGTACTGCAAATGCACAAACGGTAGAAGCTGGTTTTCGTATTATAATGAAAGATCCTAAGGTAAAAGCAATTCTTATAAATATTTTTGGCGGCATTGTACGATGCGATAGAGTAGCACAAGGTGTTATAGATGCATATACCAGTATCGGCAACATTAATATTCCCATAATTGTACGCCTGCAAGGTACCAATGCAGATGTAGCAAAAAAATTGATTGACGAAAGCGGCCTCAAAGTACAGAGTGCAATTTTATTGAGCGAAGCTGCCGCATTGGTAGGTAAAGCTGTAGCTTAAAAGTGTTAACTAATAGCAGTATCAATATAAACGATAAATCCCGTTCAAAAATGAACGGGATTTATCGTTTATGCTAAATTTAAATTATTGATATAATAAACAAGCACTCTAAAAACTTAAAAATTACATTTTTACTTCTTTAGCCTCTTTAGCTTCTTTGTCTTTACTACAGCTTTTGCCGGATTTGCTGCAGCAGCTTTTGCCTTTAGCACAAGCCTTTTTCTTTCCTTTTCCACCTTCTGCAAAAGATGCACTTCCTATAAACATAATTGCAGTAGCTAGTAATAGTATTTTTTTCATTTTTATGGTTTTATTTTTTAATAAAATTTCATCCTAAAAATAACGATATTTTTGGGTTTTAAGTAATTTAAATGTTAAACTTGTTCTTATGATAATTTTTGCTACCACTTTATGAAAAATATTGAAATATTCTTAGATCAAGTATAGAAATCAAAATAAATAATATTTTATATTTCCCCGATTATTGTTACTCCACCTTGCACATCTTCATTTAAATTTACGGATAGTTTTGTTCCCAAAGGCAATAGCAGATCTACCCTGCTGCCAAATTTTATAAACCCGTATTCATTAGTTTGCTTTACCTTTTGACCAACTTCCAGGTAATTTACAATACGCCTAGCTACTGCGCCAGCTATTTGTTTTACAAGAATTTCAACACTTCCCTTTTTTAAAACTACAGAGTGTCGCTCATTCTCAGTAGATGATTTGGGGTTCCATGCTACAAGATATTTGCCTTTATGGTATTTATTATACACTACTTCTCCATCTATAGGATTTCTGTTTACATGCACATTTAGCGGGCTCATAAATATAGATACCTGCAACCGTTTTTCTTTGAAATATTCCTCATCTACCGCTTCTTCTATTACTACTACTTTACCATCTGCAGGAGCAATAATCTGATGATTATTTATAGTTAATTTCCTATTAGGTATTCTAAAAAATGAAACAATAAATAAAACCAAAGAAAGTGTTACTAAAAATAAACTTACACAGAGCCATAAAAGTGTAGTTCCAAAAAGCCAGAATAATAATACATTTACAATAATAAATATTATAGTTGCAAGCGCTATAGATGCGTAACCTTCTCTGTGAATCGTCATGGTAAAATTTATTTATAAAGAGTGTAAAGGTAATAAAGGGAGCGGTTTACGAAACAAAAAAGTATACGTATAACCATACGGCTGGCGCAGCTAATAAAAGAGAATCGAATCGGTCTAAGAATCCCCCATGCCCCGGCATAAAATTACCACTGTCTTTTATGCCTGCGAGGCGCTTTAATTTACTTTCCAGCAAATCGCCCAGTGTACCGGCTATAGCGCATATTGCTGCTATAATTAACCAGTGCTTTAGTAAAAGCTGTTGCGCAAAAGGTATAAAATAACCAATAACTCCTATGCAAATTATACAAAGAATTATACCTCCGATAGTACCCTCCCATGTTTTTTTAGGAGATATTTTAGATAAGGGCGTTTTACCGATAAATGAACCCACCAGGTACGCCATGGTATCATTTATCCATATAGAAAGTATAACTGCTATTGGTAATAATGCTGAATAGTTCTTGATGAGATTTTGATATGTAACTTCGCTGGTAAAAAGGTTTCCCTTAAAACCGAGGTCTATCATAAATACTGGAAACGCAGCGTAAATTAATGCCAGTGGCAAATAATAAAACCATGTTGCGGGTTTTATTAATTTAATAATTTTACCTGTTTCATAAGCACAGCCACAAATAATTATAGCAAAAAGTGCAATAAAAGTATATCCATTTATAAACAACCCTGCAAGCATAACCACTACAAAAACAAATGCTGTAATGGCTCTTGTTTTAAAGGCTGCTTTATTTAACGCCATGCATATTTGTTTTATTATTCGAAAAAGATCCAAATGGATTTTCTGCAACCAGTAGTAAATTTTCTTTTGCTTCTATTTTAGCTTTATTAATCACTGATAATTTTTGCAGCCATATAAATAATACAACTAACGCTGCAACACCCGCCAGTCCTATAGTCCAATGCACAGGAGGGTCTAATTTTTGAGGATCAATTATTTCGTGACGCAAGCCAGATTTAAAAAGTATGGTGAGTGCAACGGCATTATTTAAAAAATGTGCAATAATATTTATCCAGATGTTTTTTGTGTAATAATACATGAGCCCGAGTACATAACCGAGTAAAAGCCTGCTGGCAAATAAATAAATACTGTTGTGTATTAAGCTAAAAATAAAAGCAGAAATAAAAATCCCTGTTAAGGGAGCTTTCCACCATTTTATAAAAAGATTTTGTACTACTCCTCTAAAAAATACTTCTTCAAACAGAGCCGGACAAAAAGCCATAATTACCAATGCCAAAAAATACTCTGGCCAGTTTTTTAAATTGCTTAATGCAACAACCTGTTCATTATATTCATGCTCCATTTGCAGTGCAGCATTATTTATAGCCGGAAAATACGCTACAATACTTTTTGTAATATCCTGTAACGGTGCTGCTGCCAATGCCGCTGCATACATAATTAAAAATCCTGCAAATATCTGCCACACATTAAGGTACTTGTTAAAGCCCAGCCAAAACATATTTTTGCCATTGCTTACATAAGACCAAAGTAGCGCAGGTACAAAAAGCAACATCATTGTCCCTAATACTTGGCTGGCTCTTACCAAATTTATATTTTGAGGAGCAAGCATAATTTTCATTAAAGCGCTGGTATCTTTAACTAATGATATTGAGGGTGTCATTTTTAAAGAAATGAAATACTGCACGCCGCCAGCAAGTATAAATCCCAATCCTAAAAAGGCAAATAAAAAACCGAGTTGCGCCCAGCCCGTAAAACCTTTAACGCTTTTGTATTCCATTGCTTAAAATCTTTTATAGTAAATTTGCCCGCAATATACCCTTTTCCCCCTCTCATAGAGATAGATTAAGGTAAAATATAAAGCTATGCCCAATATTGGATCAATACAATTACCAGAATTCCCCTTACTGCTTGCCCCAATGGAAGATGTAAGTGATCCGCCATTTCGTGCCGTATGTAAAGACAATGGCGCAGATCTTATGTACAGCGAGTTTATAAGCAGCGAAGGACTTATAAGAGATGCGGTAAAAAGCAAAAAGAAACTGGATTTTGAAGAAGAGGAACGTCCATTTGGTATTCAGATTTTTGGTGGTGATGAAGATGCAATGGCTATGAGCGCACGCATTTGCGAAACGGTAAATCCTGATCTGGTAGATATTAATTTTGGCTGCCCCGTAAAAAAAGTAGTAAGTAAAGGCGCAGGTGCAGGCGTTTTAAAAGATATAGATTTAATGATACGGCTCACAGAAGCTGTAATAAAAAGTACCAGCCTGCCTGTAACAGTAAAGACTAGGCTGGGCTGGGATGATAATACAAGAAATATAGAAGAAGTAGCAGAACGCCTGCAGGATATCGGTGTACAGGCACTGGCCATACACGGGCGCACACGCTGCCAGTTGTATAAAGGCGAAGCTGATTGGACGCTGATTGGTAAAGTAAAAAACAACCCACGTATTCTTATTCCCATTTTTGGAAACGGCGATATCGATTCACCGCAAAAAGCAAAAGAGTATAAAGAGCGTTATGGTGTTGATGGTATTATGATTGGCAGAGCGGCAATAGGCTACCCCTGGATTTTTAGAGAAATAAAGCATTTTATGGCTACCGGCGATATATTGCCCGCACCTACTTTAGATGAGCGCCTCGCTGTTTGCCGCCGCCATTTAAAACGTTCGATAGAATGGAAAGGGCAAGTAACCGGTATTAACGAAATGCGCCGCCATTATACCAACTATTTAAAAGGGTTGCCGGGCATAAAAGATTTTAGGTTAAAGCTCGTAACCCTTTCTGAGCCCGAAGCTATAAATGAAGTGCTCAGCGAAATAGGAGATCATTATGCCACATATAATTTTGAACGCACCCCGATTGAGATTATAAATTATCATGAAAATTGCCCATTGTAATATTATAGTACTTTAGCATAAATTCTTTTCAAAGATTTACATTTACCTTTTATCTTGAATTTTTTTCTTAAAAAATTAATATTATTTTAAATTTAATGTCGGGTTAATTCGAGGCAGTTTATTTTGATGCCTTAAATTAGAATTTTGAAATAACTCAAAGTAATTTTTAATAGTTATTTATTATTGCATATGCCAATTAAGATCAACAGCAGCAGTATCTAAACTCAGGATTTTATTACAAATGTTTTTATTCCATTAATATATTGTCGTGTTTTATTTTGCATAAATAAAGACGAACCCAGCGTTATAAAGGTCATTATAAAAAGGGAAATAGCCACACCGGAATAATATTTTCCGTCTGCTTTATTTTTAAAATATGCTAACAATACTAGTGCACCCAAAAGCAATGCAGTATTTATATAAATAAAAATAGCCGTCTTTTTATAAATATCCTGTACTCTTGCAAATTCCTGGGTTTTTAGTCCCGCAGGGTTCATATCATATCCATAAGTATTTCTAATTTTTAAAGTGTTTACTTTTTTATAATTATTGTAACCTGCTATGCCATGCATTGTTCCAAAAACAATAAGGGGTATTGCAAAACCTTTGTGCCAGGCCAATGTATTTTTAAATAAAAAAAACATAGCAATAACTATAGAAATTATTCCAACTGCAATTAGTAAAATATTTTCGATTTTAAAGCAATTAAAATAGTACTCAATATCGGTTTTATTAAACATGTTGTTTAATTTTTTTATGCCAGTGCCGAAAGAATATTTTTCCCTAATGGAGATTCCGAGGCTTCAAAAAAATGAGTAAGGTTACCATTTTCATCTATAAGATATTTACAAAAATTCCATGAAGGTTCATTTACATTCCAGCCATTGCGGTCTTTATCTGTAAGCCATTCATACACCTTGTTTTGCGAAGAGTGAATACCTACCCTGCTTTTGCGCATTACAGGAAAGCTAACCCCATAATTTTTTTTGCAGAAGTTTGCTATGGCGTAATCATCTTTATGCTCCTGCTTAAAATCATTTGCAGGAAAAGCCAGTATTTCAAGGTTGGGTCTTTTTTGTTCATACAACGTTTCCAATTCGCCATACTGAGCAGTAAATCCGCAATCGCTGGCGGTATTTACAATAAGTACTTTCTTATTTTTAAGTGTATAAAAATCCAGTTCATCACCATTAGATAATGTTGCAGATAAATCATAAAATGGTTCTACAGCTTTTTTTTCTGAAGAAAAAATATTGGCATTCGTTTTAAAAATTCTATTCAAAAATTTAAAAAATGGATACACGGTTTTTAAAAATCGCTGTTTTATTGTCATAGCGTAAAATTAAGAAAAAGTAAATAGTACTTTTATTTTTATAAAGTTCTTTATACACTTTGATTAATAAAAAAGCTGCTGATTGTTAAATATCAGCAGCTTCTTAAAATTCTTAGAAATTTGAGCTACGAAACTCCGTGCATCATTTTTTTAAGTTTGCCTGCAAGAAAAAATAACATTAGTGCTGCTATGCCTGATAAACCTACAAATAACATAAAATAGGTGTACAGATCTTTTATAACAATACCGAGAAAAGTTGGAGATACCGGATTAGTATTCCATTTTTCAACATTGATTTCATTGTTTTTAAAAAAGTTTTCATTTTTTAATAGGTAATAAGTACTGACCTCTTTACCTTTTGCAAAAATAAATGTAGGTTCTTTATCTTTATATTGATTAAAAATTTTATCAGTTTTTTCTTTACTCCATTTACCAGGAATTATCCTTTTAATTCTTAGGGAGTCTGCATCTACATTTAGTTTTTCTCCGCTTATTAGTTTAATATTTACCAAGGAATCTGGTTCAGTAGATTTTTCATTTTTCTTTACAAACTCCAATTCCATTGTTTTATTTATGTTTATACCATGATTATTAGAAATGGAATCCCAATTCACTGCATTTCCATTAATGGTTACTTTGTCAGCTTTAAAGGATGCAGAAAGATTTTGTTGTTCCGGATAAAGAGAACTCATAGTACCTGCTAATTTGTTTCCTGTAGCAATGGCTAAAAACCAAACCCCCATCATTAAAGAAGTAAAGCGTAAAGGGGTTAATTTATTTACCATTGATAAACCTATCGGGCTCAGACAGAGCTCCCCAATGGTATGTAAAAAATATAATCCTGTTAGAAAAAATATACTTGCACCTGCAGGTGGAATGTTTCTTGAACCAAAAGCTATATATAAAAACCCTAAGGCTAAAAATGCCAGGCCTAACGCCTGTTTGTATGGAGCCACAGGATTTTTTCCTTTTTTACCCAATTTTAGCCATATAACACTTAAGACAGGTGCCAGTAATACAATAAACCCTGCATTAAAACTTTGAAAATAACTTGCCGGCATAGTCCAGCCAAATAATGTTCTGTTAGTTTGTTCATCAGCAAAAAAGGTAAGTGATGCGCCAGCTTGTTCAAAACACATCCAGAAAAAAACTACAAAAAGCATTACCAAAATGATGACCCATAACCTATCTTTTTCTATTTTAGTTAATGATTTGTCTGTTATTACTACAAAAGGTGCAACAATCGTCATTCCATAAATTAAAGAACCCCAAAAATCTACTTTTAAAACAAAAAATAAAATAGACATAACTGTTAATATACCTCCCACCAATATTGCAATTTGTTGTGTACTAAAGCCTCCTCCTTTTGAGTCTGCTGTTGTATCATTTAATTTATTTGGTCCAACACCTAATTGTTTACCATCCGGACCTGTCACATACTTATCTTTTGTAAAATAAAATATTACTAAAGCTACGAGCATACCAATACCAGCCGCTAAAAATCCCCATTTAAAATCTACATTTTCTCCTAGCCAGCCACACACTATAGGTGCAAAAAAAGCACCGGCGTTTATACCCATATAAAATATAGAATAGGCTCCATCTTTACGCACATCATTTTCGGGATAAAGCTGTCCGACCATTGTTGAAATATTTGGTTTAAAAAAACCATTGCCAAATATTAAAAATCCTAACCCAGCCCATAAAAATATTAATGAAGAACCTGAACCCTGCTGTAAAGAAGCGCATGTAAAAAGTAAGAACTGACCTAGTGCCATCAGTAATCCGCCAACAAAAATAGATTTTCTGTTGCCCCAATATCTGTCTGCTACATACCCACCAATTAAAGGAGTCAGGTAAACTAGTCCAGTATATGTACCATAAATATTAGATGCATACCCCTTATTAAAAAAGAGATATTTTGTCATAAAAAGAACAAATATCGCCCTCATTCCATAGTAACTAAATCTTTCCCAAAATTCCGTTGCAAATAATACATACAATCCTTTAGGATGTCCTCTTTGTGCAGTTTGTTCGATCATATTTTTGTTTTTGTACTTGGGTATAAAATGAAATGAATACCAAAATAAGTAATTCTTTTTACTATTCGCTATTTCTCTTAAATAGTTGCCGAATAAAACAGTTAATTAAATAATTTTATTAGTTTTTATAAAATGTTCATTATACGTATAAAGGGTTTTACTTTCGCAGCTGCAAGTAATTACTTACCAAAAACTTTAACCTAATATGAATATTCTTCTCATAGGCGCCGGTGGCAGAGAACATACTTTTGCCTGGAAAATAAAGCAAAGCTCCCTTTGTAAAAACCTTTATATAGCCCCCGGTAATGCAGGTACTGAAACGCTAGGTATTAATTTACCTGTTGCCATTGCAGATTTTGAGGCTATTGCCAAAGCTGCCTTAGTGTATGCCATTGATATTATTTTGGTAGGGCCAGAAGAACCCCTGGTGAAGGGTATAGTTGATTTTTTTATGAATAACCAAAGTACAAAGCATATTGGCATTATTGGCCCAGCACAGCAGGCAGCGCAATTGGAAGGCAGCAAAGCTTATGCAAAAAGTTTTATGCATCGCTACAATATTCCCACAGCAGAATATAAAGAATTTACTTTTCTAAATTTTGAAGAAGGCTGCCTCTATATAAAAAATCATAGTTTACCCATTGTTTTAAAAGCCGATGGTTTGGCTGCGGGTAAAGGCGTGCTTATTTGTGAAACTCATATAGAAGCACTGGCAGAATTTGAGTTGATGCTTATTCATTCAAAATTTGGTGATGCAGGAAATAAAGTAGTAATAGAAGAATATTTAACTGGGATAGAAATGAGTATTTTTTTATTAACAGATGGAAAGAACTATCTGTTTTTGCCAGAAGCAAAAGATTACAAAAGAATAGGGGAAGGTGATACTGGATTAAATACAGGTGGCATGGGTGCAGTAAGTCCTGTGCCCATATTAACCCCACAATTAAAAGAAAAAATTATACGGCATATTGCAACACCTACTGTGCAAGGATTACAACAAGATAACCTGCATTACAAAGGATTTATTTTTGTAGGTTTAATGATTGAAAATGGAGAGCCTAAAGTAATTGAATATAACTGCCGTATGGGAGATCCGGAAACGGAAGTAGTATTACCCAGGTTAAAAAACGATTTTGTAGCATTACTTGCTGCTACAATTAATGGAACACTAAATGAGTTGGCTATAGATATTGAAACGCAGGCTGCAGTAGCAGTTGTGGCAGTTAGCGGTGGATACCCGGGAGAATACGTCAAAGGAAAAATTATTTATGGGCTGGAAGAAAATATTGTAAAAGGCAGTATGGTTTTTCATGCCGGTACAATAAAAGAAAATGAAAATATTATTACAACCGGTGGCAGGGTTTTAATTGCAGTGTCTCTGGGAGATAATATTAAAGAAGCTGCAGAACAATCAGAATATATTTTGCAAAATATTCATTTTACCGACATGAAATATCGTTCTGATATAGGGTATGAATTTAAATAATTTTTTAAATAAACGCATTTCATTTATTACAAAACACGCAATCATTTTTACGATTTTATTTTTTTAATTTTTTTGTACACGAGCTCAGAAAAATATTACGTTAGCATTTTTTTAAGGAATATATAAACGCTTTAAAAAAAATATCAGATAATTAAAAAGTAAAAGGGCTATCATTTCTGATAGCCCTTTGTACTTACTAACCCATTAAATTCTATTGCTAAATTACAAAAGGCACCCCGAAAGAAAAAATTATTTTTAAGAACTAAATAATACATCATTGCATTCTATGATAAAACTAAGTTACTAATTTTATGATTATCATATACTTACCATTAAAATAGTTGATAAAAAAACTTTCAACTTTTTAATATTAATTTTAAAAAATCAAAAATAATTTGGTTTATAAAATAAACTACTTTACGTTTGTGTAAATTTTTGAAATGAAAAGTATTATTCTATTTTCTTTATTTTTGGGGAGTTTAAGTGCTCCTGCTCAAATTAAAATATCGGGTAAACTTACAGATAACAAAAATAAAATACTACGGGGAGCAAGTGTAGTTATAAAAGATTCTTACGATGGAACTACCACAGATTCTTTGGGTAATTTTTCTTTTTTGACAACAGAAAAAGGAGAACATTATTTAGAAGTAACCCTCTCCGGTTATTCATCATATAAAAATAAAATATCAATTGAAGAAAAGAATTTAGATCAAAACATAACTATTAAGGAATTGATAACGGAATTAAATGCAGTAACGATAACCGCAGGTGCATTTGAGGCAAGTGATAAAAAGAAGGGAACAGTACTTACTTCGTTGGATATTGTAACAACAGCGGGTGGTAATGCGGACATTACAGGGGCATTAAAAACGCTTCCCGGCTCTCAACAGGTGGGCGAGAGTGAAGGTCTTTTTGTACGAGGTGGTTCAGCTACAGAAAGTAAGATTTTTATAGATGGAAGCCTAGTAAATAATTTTTTTTATAGTAGTTTACCCGGTTTAGCTACAAGGGGCAGGTTTAATCCCTTTCTTTTTAAGGGTACTATATTTTCTACAGGCGGATATTCGGCGTTGTACGGCCAGGCATTATCCGCAGCACTTATTTTAGAAAGTGCAGATTTGCCAGAGCGTACAGAAGCAGACGTAAATATATCTGTTATTGGAGTAGGCGCTGGTATCCAAAAATTAGCTAAAAATAAAAAAGCAGCATGGGGTATATCTTATAATTATACAAACCTGGCTCCTGCATTTGCAGTTATTAAGCAAAAGCCAGATTTTTATAAAACTCCATTATATCATCAAGGAGATGCAAATTTTCGCATTAAAACAACAAAGGGTGGTTTTATTAAATATTATGGATATGCAAGCTGGAACCGTACGGCTCTGCGCACAGCAGATATTGATTCGCTTTTGCTAAAAGACGCTTTTGAAATAGAAAATTTTAATACTTTTCAAAACATAAGCTGGCGGGAAAATATAGGCAAAGGTTGGAAAATAAATACAGGCCTTAGTTTTAGTACCAATAAAGATAATATTATGAATGAACTGCAGGATGCCGAAAATAATAAACAGCAATTTTCTATACCTAATGGTTATTCGTTCAAAAATTTTTCTTTAGTAAACAGCGCCATTTATGCACAGGCAAGGATAGTAATGGAGAAGCGTTTAAATGGTATTAACGCCATGAGGTTTGGCACTGATTATTTTTTGAGCAACGAAAAAACAGCATATACTTTATTTAATGGAAATAAATTTACAGACAAAGTAAATGATAACCTCAATGCTTTTTTTATAGAAACAGATCTTTATCTTACCAGGGATATTGCATTAAAAGCAGGTACAAGGTTAGAGCATTCTACTTTAATGAACCGCTGGAATATTGCGCCAAGAGTATCGCTGGCATATAAATTAAAAGATAAAAGCCAGGTATCATTTGCTTATGGTATATTTTATCAAAATCCAGAAAGAAAATACCTGCCAGCTATTGTTACTGATCTTAAATATTCCGAAGCCACACATTATATTTTACAATATCAAAAAACTAGTAATGAGCGCATTTTCAGATCAGAACTTTTTTATAAAAAATACAACGATCTATTTAAAACGTTACCCAACAACAATGGCAGGGAAGTGGCTGCAAATAATAATGGATATGGCTATGCCAAAGGCTTTGAGCTATTTTGGAGAGATAAGAAAACAGTGAAAAATCTGGATTACTGGATATCGTATTCTTATCTGGATACTAAAAGAAATTATATTAATTTTCCGGGTAGTATAAGACCAACTTTTGCAGCCACACACACCAGTTCTTTTGTAGCCAAAAAATTTGTACTTCCTTGGAAAACCGGTTTTAATGCCAGTTATAATTTTGCTACAGGCAGGCCATATTATAACCTTGGTTTTGATAATACCCAGGCAAAATATATTGTAAAAGAGGAAGGTCGTACAATAAATTATAACAGTCTTTCTTTTAGTTTAAATTATTTGCCTAACCTTGGCAAAATCGGAAAAAAAACATTTTCTGTTTGGGTACTTTCGTTCACCAACGTGCTGGGGCAGCCGCAGATTTATGGGTATAATTATTCTTCTCTTAACTCTAATAAACAAGCAATTATTCCTCCATCAAAAAGATTTTTGTTTATTGGGTGCTTTCTTAGTTTTGGTATAGACAGAACGCAGGATGCAATAAACAATAATTTATAATATTTTTTTAAAATTAAAAACCAACATCATGAAAAATTTAATGCTGCTAACTGCTTTTTTACTTTTATCATTTGCATCATTTTGTCAAAGTGAAAAATTTATTTCTGCAATGAAAAAAAATATTTCTCTTGTAGATTCTGCATCCATCAATAACAAGCCGGATGCATTTGTAGATCTGGCTAATACCTTCGAAAGAATAGGTACATCGGAAAAGAACCAGTGGCTGCCATATTATTATGCGGCTTACAGCAGAGTAAATTACGGGTTTATGCAAAAAAACCCGGTTAATAATGACGCCATTGCAGAAAAGGCTACAGCGCTTATAAACAAAGCAGATTCTTTACAACCAGGCAATTCAGAAATAAGCTGCGTAAAAAGTATGATAGCAAGTTTACAATTAATGCTGAATCCACAGCAACGTTATATGCAATATGGTGCATTGAGTGATAATCTGCTAAAAAAAGCAAAAGAGCAGGACCCATCAAACCCACGCCCATACCTGCTTAAAGGACAAAATCTCCAATATACTCCGGAGCAATTTGGTGGCGGCTGCAAAACTGCAAAGCCACAACTGGAAATAGCTGTAGAAAAATTTAAAACATTTAAACCAGCAACAGAAGTTTCACCTTACTGGGGTAAATCTTATGCTGATATGCTCATTAATCAATGCAAATAATAAATTAGTATGCAAAATGAACAATCCTTTACACAAGAGGAAAGTCTAAAGCTTATTACTGAAATGATAGGTAAAGCTAAACGCAGTTATGTTACAAAAGGTATTGCAGCTATTGTTTGGGGTACAATAATAGTTACTTGCAGCATTATTTCCTGGCTACAATACACTTATAAATTGCATATTAGGTTTAATATCTGGTGGCTTACCGTTTTCGCACTCCTTCCCCAGATATATTTTGGTATAAAAGAAAAGCAACAGAAAAAATTTACATCTCACAATGAAACAGCCATACGCTTTGTGTGGATAGCTTTTGGAATTTGTATATTCATCACCAGTTTTTACACAGGCAATCATTCAGATTATCAAACTACTACTTTGTTTATGATGCTCTATGGTATTCCTACGTTTGTAACTGGTGGTGTTACTGGTTTTAAACCAATGATAATTGGCGGTATACTTTGTTGGTTAATAGCAGTAATCTCTATCTACACCAGTTTTGGTGCAAATCTTTTACTCATGGCAGCATGCGGTTTATTTGCCTGGTTTATACCTGGTATTATTTTATGGGGAAGGTATAAACAACAACAGCAGGTAAATGTTTAAAGAATTGGATCCCATATTACACGCTCAGCTCAGACTAGGTGCTATGAGTTTACTAGTAGCAGTAAAGGAGGCAGAGTTTACTTTTATAAAAGAAAAAACCGGCGCTACTGCAGGTAATTTAAGTGTTCAACTCAATAAATTAAAAGAGGTTGGTTATATAGATATAACAAAGCGTTTTAAAGATAATTATCCTCAAACACTTTGTAAAATAACGGATAAAGGAATTATTGCCTTTGATGATTATGTAAAAGCATTACAATCATACACACATACATAACATAAGTGCCAAAAAATAATGCCACTCTTTAGGGAAGTGGCATTGTGGGAAATTCATAGTTTGTAAAAACGTAACTATGAATTATAATAACTGAGGTAGATGATTATTTCCAGATAATAAACTGAGTTGTACGTATTTTGTTTTTTGAAACCATCGTAACTATATAAGTACCTTCTGCAAGTTCCATTGTATCGCACATACATATACTGTTTGCACCAAAAACAAGTTGAGAGGTTTGCATACTTACTATTACTCCATCTGCATTGGTAACTGTAAAAGTAGCTGCTGTATTTTTCTTAAATTTTGAAGTAAACCTTACTTCTACTTTCTTAGTTGTAATATTTGTACCTAACTTTATGTCTTCTACTGATTTAGCAGATACATTAAAAACTACAAGAATTATTGCGATAATTGTTAGTAAGAATTTCATCGTAGACTGTTTTTTATTGTTATTAAAACAGTTTATCAGAGTAAAAGTGGATCAATTAAGTTTTAGTTTAAGAGAGAATTATTGTTACTATCTGTAGTAAAACTTCTAATTGGTAGAACAAATATAGGAAGAGATTTTATAAAACAAGTGTTTTTACGTTTTATTTTTTAAAAAATATATTTTTACCCGAAAATTAGAGAGTACTTTTACGCTATGAATTTGATGCTTAAGGTTACAAACCTTTCCAAAAAGTTTAAGGACACCAATGCAGTAACCAACTTATCATTCACTGTAAATCAGGGAGATGTATATGGTTTTCTCGGTCAAAATGGAGCAGGTAAATCTACTACCCTCCGCATGTTACTTAAATTAATTACTCCTACAAATGGTACGATTGAATATTTTGAAAAAAATATTGATCATGATAAAAACGAGATGTTACGGCAAACGGGTGCAATAATAGAGCGCCCAGATCTGTATAAATACCTATCCGCTTACGATAATTTACGCATTTTCGCAAAAATGAGTGGTATAAAAGCTTCTCGTACAGTAATAATGCAGCAGTTGGAAACTGCTGGCCTTGCGGATAGATACCAAAGTAAAGTAAAGACCTTTAGCCAGGGAATGAAACAACGCCTTGGTATTGCCATTGCACTTATACACGAACCAAAATTGGTAATCTTAGACGAGCCTACTAATGGTTTAGACCCTCAAGGCATTGCAGATATGCGAAATATGATTCTTCGTTTAAGCAAAGAAATGGGTAAAACAGTAATTGTGTCCTCACATTTATTAAACGAAATAGAAGTAGTAGCCAATAGAATGATCATTATTCATAAAGGCAAAAAAGTTGTTGAAGGAAATGTAAAAGAATTGCTGGACCCGGCAAATACTTTATTACAGATAGAAACTACCAATGATGCTGACGCTCTTTACAAATTAGAACAAAGCAAATGGGCAAATTTCTTAGAAAACAATGGCAGGTACATTAGGCTACGACTAAATAAAAATGATATACCATCATTAGCATCATCTCTTTCCAATATGGATATAGGCGTACTTGCGCTGCAACCCCGCCACTCTCTAGAAGATTATTTTTTATCACTTACCAATAATGATACACATGTGGAGCCTTTTACAAATTGAATTGTACAAAATATCTAAAAGGCCAAGAACGTATATTGCATTTATTGCTATTGCTGGTATTGTGCTCATTATACAGGCAGCATTTAAAGCAGACCCTGGTTACCTTAATATATTATTACAAAATGTGGATGATACATTTGCGGTAGACAAAGGCAATGTTATTAATGGGTATTTTATGTGTTACATGATTTTAAACACACTATTAATACAAGTGCCCATTTTAGTTGCACTAGTGGCAGGCGATGCTATTAGTGGAGAAGCAAATATGGGTACATTAAGGTTATTACTAACAAAGCCCATCAGCCGTCAAAAAATCATTGGTGTAAAGTTTTTAGCTTCTATTATTTACACTGTTGCGTTATTAGTATTTATGGCTTTGCTTGCTTTATTTTTAAGCATGATTATTTTTGGTACCAATGATTTATTGGTTTTCAGGTCTAAAAATGGGGAGTCGGAAATTTTACAAATAACGCAGGATGATGTTATGTGGCGATACCTTGCAGCATTTGTATACGCAGCCATAGCTTTAACCGTAATTGCAGCACTGGCGCTATTATTATCTGTTTTTGCAGAAAATTCTATTGGGCCAATAGTGGCTACAGTGTGCATTGTTATTGTTTGTACCATCATTTCCAACCTTAACGTACCCATTATTGATAGAACGATAAAACCTTGGCTTTTCACTTCTTATCTTGTAGGGTGGAAAGGTTTTTTCTATATAGCTTATGATGCAGAAAATGTACCCATAAAAGGCAGTATGGAAAACTGGGCTTCTATAAGAAACAGTTTATTTATTTTGTTTGCCCATATTGGTGTTTTCTTTGGCGCAGCAGTGTTCTTTTTTAAAAAGAAAGATATTTTGAGTTAATGAAATTATTTATCAGAATTAATGGGGTAAGCGTTCTCTTTTATCGTTGTGAGGATCATATACTTTAACAAACTACTCCCTAAGTTTTATCTTTTTAAAAACATTGATTCGTATACGGTAAATTAAATAATATTATTTAAGATTAAATAAAATAATGAAGAAATTATTAATAGTATGCTTACTCTTAAGCACAGGTTTTGTACAAGCGCAAGATATAAATACGTTACTCAATAAAGCAAAAGCAAAAATTGAAACGGTGAATGATTATGAAGCTAGTGCTGTAATGAAAACCAATGTGGCGTTCTTAAAAGTGCCCATTGCAAAAGTGAAAATCTATTTTAAAAAGCCTAATAAACTAAAACTTAAAAGTGAGCGGGGCATTTCTTTTATACCTAAAGGTGCAGTAAGTTTAAATTTAAATAACCTTACCGGCAGCGATAAATTTAAAGTAATAGATGCCGGTACTGATAATATAAAAGGAATAGTAGTAAGAGTAGCTACCTTATTACCTGCAGATAAAACGGGTGATGTAATACTAAGTACAGTATACATTGATGAGGCAAGAAGTTTAATTCTAAAAGCTGAAACTACTACAAGAGATAATGGAACGTATGCATTAGAAATGACGTACGGCACTTATGCAGCATTTGGCTTGCCAGATAAATTAATTTTTTCTTTTAATGCAAAAGATTACAAGTTACCTAAGGGAGTTACTTTCGACTTTGATGATGGCGCAGCCCCAAATATGCCAAAAGAAAAAGATCCGGAAAAAAGAAAGAAAGGAAAAGCAGAACTTGTTTTTAAATCATATACCATTAACAAGGGAGTAGATGATACAATCTTTTTAAATAAGTAGGTATAATTTTAGGACAAAACGATAACCAATATATAATTTACTTTAATGCAATAGTTAGATCTAACTATCTTCTATTGAGCCTTATAGCTATACAGGTTGATTGTATATGTGAGAAAGCCCTCATACATTTCATTCGAGAGTTTTATACTTAATAATAACTTGGAACGCCACGAATAAAGAGGATGTAGAGATCTGTAATCTATTCTTTTTGTGTTAGTAGGTTATCCTCATCCCATATTCATCTAACTAGTTTGTTTTTCATAAAGACAAATCGCTCCTTTAATAAGAAGCGATTTGTTAATTCTATCTGCTAAGTTAAATAATATCAATAACCTGCATTTTGAATCAGGCTGCTGTTAACTCTTATCTCTCTTTCTGGAATTGGATATACCAATTTTGTAGAGTTGAAAGAAAGAGCACCAACGCTATTTTGAAGTCTCTTTGCATCATGCAAAGCAAATCCTTCAAAAGCTAACTCCAATTTTCTTTCTTTTAAAATATTTGCCAGGGTTACTACTAATAAAGCAGGCAAACCTGCTCTGCTCCGTATTCTATTTACATCTGCCAATGGGGTTGCACCTAGTGCAGACACTAACCTGAAATTACTTTCGGCTCTTATTAAATACATTTCTGCCAAACGGCTTATGTGTATATTACCATAAGCATTATCATACTTAGTTGTAACATCAACATCAAAAAGTGCCTTTCGCTGGTCTCCGGCTTCATACAATGCTAAATGATTATTGGTAATGGTAATATCACCTCTACCATTTAAAGAAAAGAAGGTATTAAAATCATTAACACCTTGTGTGGCATTAACCTGCATCATAAAAATATCTTCCTGTGTATTACCTATGGAAACGGGACCATTGGGGTCATAAGGAAATTCATCGGCGTAAGACTGGTTTAATTGCTGCCTGTTAGAAATGATAACCCTGTTTGCAGCCTGTAGTGCATTAACATAATCTCCTTTTTGTAAATAAACTCGGGCAAGCATAGCAGATGCAGCATTTTTTGTTGCAAAAAACCCGTTTGATAAGGGCAACTTAGTTTCAGCCTCTGTTAAATCTTTTATTACATGATCGTATACCTGTAAAACGCTACTTCGTGCTACATTACTTTCCTGGGTTATACCTCTGGTGGGCGTTAGCACCAATGGCAAACCGGGATTGTTACCCGGCGTTCCATCATTCCAGGCCTTTCCAAAAAGTCTTACCAAATCAAAATATACAGTACCTCTTATAAATTTCGCTTCTCCTTCCACCCTGTTAACCTGTGCTGCTGATACTACATTTAATGCACTTAAAACATTATTTACATCATTAATAGTTCTGTAACCTGTGAGCCATGTATTGGTAACAAATAAATTATCAACCGGTATTGTTTTATTAAAAATTTGGGTGAGCCCCTGAAAAGTACCTGCCCAGCTAATTTCATTACTGTTACCTAGTAATTCTGTATTGACATAAACCCTGCCACCATAAAGGTCAGCAGCTCCCATATCAGCATAACAGCCTACAAGTGCCACCTGCACATCACTGCTGGTTTGTAATGCATTGTTTACATCTATACTTTGTGTTGGTATAACATCCAAAGGTTTTGTACAACCAAGTATGATAAGTAAACCTGCTATAAGTATTAAAATTATTTTATTTTTCATAATTTCTTTTTTTCTTTTTTATAATCCAATGTTTATTCCAAATACAATAGTTTTTAGCTGTGGAGCAGAATAAAAATCTTGTCCCTGGTTAATTTCACTTGCCTGAAAGTCAGCATTTACTTCAGGATCCCAACCCTGATAATGGGTAATAGTAAATAAATTTTGACCTCTTACATATATCCTTGCTTTGTCAATATGCAACCTTGTTAAAAGAGATTTTGGTAAGTTATAGCCTAATGTAACGGCTTTTACTCTTAGGTATGACCCATCAGATATATACCGGCTTGAGTTATCTGTGCCATTAGCAGCAAACAATCTTGCTTCGGGCACCTGTGTTATATCCCCAGGTTTCTTCCATGAATTAAGCTGATCACGAGTTTGGTTATCAAAACCGTTGCTACCACTTGCAGACATATATTGGCCGCCACCATTAAAAATTTCATTTCCATAAACACCCTGTAGCAAAACATCCAGATCCAACCCTTTATAACTAAAATTATTTTTTATTCCATAGATAAAATCGGGGTTAGGGTTACCAATTACAACATCTTGTGCATCATTATAAACATTGGTGGTAGATCTATCTAGTTTTCCATCGGCACCTGTGATGTTTTTATAATACAGTGCATCCCCGTTTGCAGGGTCAGCACCGGCAAATTCTCTTGCAAAGAAAACACCTAAGGGTTCACCTTCTTTCGCCCTATTTAATGCGCCAATTTGTTGGCCTTGCAAATCAACTATTTTATTTTTATTTGCCGCAAAGTTTAGGTTAGTTGACCATCTAAAATTTCTTGTTACAATATTTTCTGTATTTAAAGTAAATTCGATTCCTTTATTATTTAATTTACCAGCGTTTCTGAATTGTGTAGTAAATCCACTTGTTCCCTGTACATTTACATTCAACAAAAGATCCCTTGTTTTTCTTTGATAATAATCAAATTCGAGAGATATTCTATTTTTAAAAAAATTGGCTTCGATACCAAGATCGAGGCTTCCAGTTGTCTCCCACTTTAAATCTTTATTGCCCAATTGTGTAGGATGTTGACCTGCTAAACCACCGTAAGGAGAATTACCAGAATACAAATCTCTTGGTGCAAAATTAGGTATGCCTAAAGAGTTACCCGTTTCTCCATAACCTGCTTTTAATTTTAAAAAACTTAGCCAGTTAATATTTTGTAAAAACCTTTCTTCAGTTACTATCCATCCTATAGATGCAGCAGGAAAAAATCCATATTGATTATTTACACCAAATTTTGAAGATCCATCAATTCTGCCACTTAGAGCAAGCAGATAGCGGTCATTAAATTTGTAGTTTGCTCTTCCAAAATAAGACAACAATCTAAAGCCGGTTCCAGAGCTACTTGCTGATGTTGGTAAAGCAGCACTGCTTATTTTTTTATATGCATCGCTGGGAAATTGCTCACCAGTTAAACTTTGCGATGAGATATCATATTTTTGATAACTCGTACCTAATACAGCATCTAAAATATTTTTGCTGTTGAATGATTTATTATATTGAAAGAAATTATTTAATGTAAGGTTAAGTATTTCATCAGATGAAGCAAAACCCTGACCATTCTGTACCCCTAAATTTCTCGCAGTTAACCGGCCATTATAACTTTCTTCGTTTTGATTTGTTTGATCAATACCAAATTCTGACCTGAAATTTAATCCTTTGGTAAGTTTAATGGTAGAAAATATATTACCGAGTGTACGGTTTACAATTGTTTTGTAAGATGCATTATCCGCACTTAACAATGGATTATAATAAACCGGAAAATTAGTATTTGGTCTGCCTGTTAGTGTATCCAAAGCCCCGCTTATTAATCCTGTTCTTGGGTCAATTAAAGGCGTAATGGGAGAAAGTGCAACTATCTGCAAAGGCGTAGAGAAAGCATTATCATTAGAAATTCTATTGTTTTGAGATCTTACAAAACTCATATTCATACCAAAGGATAACCAATCTCTTACTTTGTGCTCAAGGTTTAATCTTCCACTATATCGCTTAAGGCTATTCCTGATTATAATTCCTTTTTGATCTATAAATTGTCCGCCCATATAAAAGGTAGTCTTTTCATTACCACCCGAAAAGTTTATATCGTATTGACTTATGGGTGCTTTTTGAAAAGCCTCCTCCTGCCAGTCAGTATTTACTTTAGCAGTTTTATAATCATCATTACCTACAGAATATCTTTTTAATCTACTTTCGGTAAAAGTCACATAATTAAATGAAGGGTCTAATCTGAATGCATTGGCTGCAGCCATTCTAAAATAATCTACGTATTCCTGGGCATTCAAAAAATCTCTTTTTCGAGTTGGTTTTTGGGTGCCGGTGAAATAACCAAACTCGATTTTTGATTTGCCGACTTTCCCTTTTTTTGTGGTTATTAAAACAACCCCGTTAGATCCGTTTGCCCCATAAATAGCAGTAGCAGAAGCATCTTTTAATATTTCTATTGACTCAATATCACTCGCATTAATATCAGCCAACGGATTTGTTGCAGCGCCATTACTGGATAGACTACTATTCTGTAATGTTATGCCGTCAATAACATACAATGGGTCTCCTCCTGCATTTATTGAAGCTGCTCCGCGAACCCTTACCTTAATTCCCTGTCCAAGTTTTCCATTTTGTTGTTCAACAAAAACTCCTGCGGCACGACCCTGTATAGCACTTTCAAAAGAAATAGCTGGTGTACCAGCAATATCTTTTGAGCTTACTTTAGCTATTGACCCAGTTAAATCCCGTTTTACCTTTGTACCAAAACCCACCACAATTACTTCAGACAAAGAATTGTCAGCCTGCGAAAGCTCAACATTTGACACGTTATCAATAGCTCTTTCCTGCACCTTAAAACCTACATAGGAAAAAACCAGTGCTTTGGTATTTGCTGGTACGTTTAATGTAAATGTACCATCTGTTTTTGTTACAGTAGTGTTGGCAGCAGCTTTGGCTTTTACTGTTACTCCTGCTAAAGTTGATCCGTCTTTTGAGTCGCTAACTTTACCAGATACTTCTTTCGTTTGAGCATTTGCAAAAAAAGATAATGTGCAAAAAATCAGCAGTATTTTGATTTTTATCATAGTATTTTAGTTTTAGTATGATAAAAATACAATTATTATGTTAAGAAATAATTGAAAAAGTTGAAAAAAATAACATGACTTTTTATAAATTATGTTATTATCAGGTTTTAATTAAGTTAGTATTGCTGTATTGTAGATGGTGGGCTAAAAAAGTTCTAAGCCTTGGTGAATATTTCACGTAAATAACAATGTAAGCGAATAAACAAATTGTTGTTATTTTATTATTTACTCTTTTTATGCCTGCCGTTATATAAAACACAATCGTTGCGGAGAACAACAAATGCCCATTTATTTATTTGATTAAGTGATTTGCATTATTGTATTTCTTACTTTATTATAGTTACCGTTGATACGAACGGGGGCAAGGCTTTCATCCCATTTTAATATTGGTAGGAATGTTATTTATTGACATCATAATCGGCAAAAAGGTAACATCATAATATTGGCTTTTTAAATTATTTATAAACGCAGGATATACTATTGTACCGATTTTTTTATGCTGGATATTTATAATCTTCTCAGCATATTTAAAAATTGTGAAAATGCTAGCTAGGCATTAACACACAAAAAAATGTTTATAATTTTGGTAAGTACGAATACAAAAAAACCCTTTCATAAATGAAAGGGTTTAAAATAAATATGGCAGCTACCTACTCTCCCGCATTTCTTTGCAGTACCATGGGCCATGAGGGGCTTAACTTCTCTGTTCGGTATGGGAAGAGGTGAACACCCTCGGCAAAACCACCATAAAAAGGTAATTCGCAGAGCGAAAAATAAAATTACATATTGGGATAAGTTGTATAAGATAGTAAGACTATTTTCAATAAAGAAAATAAAAAATAAAGCTTACGGGCAATTAGTACTACTCGGCTTCGATGTTACCACCCTTATACCTATAGCCTATCAACGTCATAGTCTTTGACGACCCTTAAAAGTAAACTCATCTTGAGGTTGGTTTCACGCTTAGATGCTTTCAGCGTTTATCCTTGCTGTACGTAGCTACTCTGCATTGCACCTGGCGGCACAACAGATACACCAGCGGTACATACGACTCGGTCCTCTCGTACTAAAGTCATGTCCTCTCAATTTACTAG
>JANXXM010000167.1 GCA_025350645.1 Ferruginibacter sp. | reverse complement strand
TCTGCATTTTCAAAATCTATAGGGTTTACTTTATGCGGCATAGCACTGCTTCCCACTTCGCCTTTTTTTGTTTGCTGTTTAAAATAATCTGTACTTATATAACTCCATATATCCCTGCACAGGTCTGTCAAAATATTGTTTATCCTTTTTATCGCATCAAAATGTGCAGCAAGGGTATCGTAATGTTCTATCTGGGTGGTGTACTGCTGCCTTTGCAAGCCCAGTTTATCTTCCAGAAAATTATCTGCAAATTTTTTCCAGTTGTACCTGGGGAAAGCCACTGCATGCGCATTAAAATTACCCGTAGCACCGCCAAATTTACCCGAAAAAGGGATGTAGCTAAAAAGTTGTACCTGGTTTTCTATACGCTCTACAAATACCATTATTTCTTTACCCAGCAGGGTAGGGCTTGCGGCCTGCCCGTGTGTGCGTGCAAGCATGGGCACGTCTTTCCACTGCCTTGCAAGATCGTATAGCGTGTGCTGGAGATTTATAAGTGCAGGCAGGTATTCATATTCTATTGCATCTTTCCACAGCAGCGGTACTGCTGTGTTATTTATATCCTGCGAGGTAAGCCCAAAGTGTACCCACTCTTTATAATCTCCGCCACCAAGGTTTTCCAGTTTTTCTTTTAAAAAATATTCTACCGCTTTCACATCATGATTGGTAATGTGCTCTGTATTTTTAATTTGCTGTGCATCTTCTTCCGTAAAATTTTCTACTAATAATCGTAAGGCATTTTTAAGTTTTATATCAGTTTTAAAAAATTTCTTTTCGCTTAGTGCTATAAAATATTCTACTTCTACTCTTAACCGGTATTTTATGAGTGCATATTCTGAAAAATATGATGCAAGATGCTTTGTAGCATTATTGTAGCGGCCATCTGCAGGCGATATTGCGGTAAGCGGAGAAAGTTGCATAAGCAAAAAAATGTTTAAGTAATTTTGCGCAAATTAAACTAAACGAGTTGGACAGAAAAATAAGGGTTGCGGCTGTAAGTTACCTCAATACAAAACCGCTGATCTATGGCTTTGAAAATGGCATGATGAAAAATGAAGTACAACTTATAACAGACTACCCGGCCAGCATTGCAGATATGCTTATAAATGATAAAGCAGATATTAGTCTTGTACCTGTAGCTACCATCCCGCTGCTAAAAGAATACGATATTATTACTAATTATTGTATTGGCGCCGTAGGGCCGGTGGCGAGTGTTTGTCTTTTTAGCGATGTGCCCATGCACAACATACAAACCGTACTCATGGATTATCAAAGCCGAAGCTCGGCAGGATTATTAAAAATTTTACTGCGGGATTACTGGAAAATAAATCCGGAGCAAATAAATGCAGGAGTACAGTATGAAGAAAAAATAGAAGGTACAACTGCGGGTCTTGTAATTGGCGATCGTGCATTTATTCAGCGAAAAAAAAGTAAATATATTTATGACCTTGCAGCCGCCTGGATAGCACTTACCGGGCTGCCTTTTGTATTTGCCGCATGGGTAGCCAATAAAAAACTGCCTTATGAATTTGTAGATAATTTTAATAAAGCAACTGCCGAGGGGTTTAAACACCTGCCAGAAATTATTGCTGCAAACCCTTACCCACACTATAATTTAGAGGAGTATTACCATAATAATATCAGCTTTAATTTAGATGATGAAAAGAGAAAGGGGCTGGAGGAATATTTGAGGAGGTTGAAAAAAAATTAACCAAAAAATTATTTACGCAGCCGCACTTTTTTAAGCATTTTATTTGCGGTGAGGTTAAGTTCATCACTTACATTCATTCTTAAAATGGCAGGTACAAAAAGAGAGGCAAATAGTATGGTACGAAAAATAGTATCTGCATAAATATTTATTATAAAAGGTACAGCATATACAATTATAAAAATAAGCGTACTTACAAAAATTATTTTAGCATGTGCAAAGCCATAAGGCTGCCAGCCATATTTTTTATAAATAAAAATATACCTCACTAGGTTATATAAAAAAGTAGATACTAGTGTAGCATAAGCGCCACCAATGATACCCAGGCGGGTTATCAAATAAAAATTTAAGGGAAATGCCAGGAGGGTGAGAAAAACATTGGTATAAAAATCAAATTTCCAGTTACTGGATGTGGCAATAATTTGGCCGTTTACACCAGTACCCAAGTCCACTATTTTCGCAATACCCATTATAAAAACAATAGCCGGAATCTCGAAATAACTCTTGCCTAAAAAAACTGAAAGATTATTTACATTGAGCATAACCAGCGAAAAAATAAACACTGCAGCCACAAGTAGTGTGATGGTACTTTTTTTATACACGCTAAAAATATTGCCGTAATTTTTTTCTTTCCACGATTCTGAAATTACAGGTGTGGCAATAGAAATAATGCTGCGCATGGGCAGTTCCATTAAAGTAGCCAGGTACGATGCCAGCAAAAAAACGGCAGTAGAGGCCAGCCCTTTAACACCAATAATTACAAAAGAATCCATAGTACGGGAGGCAATGTTTAAAAATGCTGCACCCATTACAAAAAAACTAAACGCAATCATTTTCTTTTTAAACCGCCTGGTTACTTTACTTATGGTGAGCGTAAAGTTCCACTCTCCGGTTTTTTTTAAAATAACAAATAAAATAATGCAGGGCATTATATAAAGTATGCTGAAAAAATTAATAAACTGCTGGGTATTTACAACTTTGTACCATGCGAATAAAATAAGGATGGTGGTGAGGATTCTTACCAGCGTTTCTTTTAAAAAATTACTTTCCACCGTTTTTTTTAATGCCCATGCAAAAGATTCCATCCAGGTAAAGGCAAGCAGCAAAAATGTAAAGGGATACACTAAAAAAAAATTATCGGCAAAGAGAGGAGATTTTCCCAGCTTTCTGGTTATAAAGTCTTTGAAAATATACCCCCCGATGCAAATAATAACAAAACCGATCAGGCTTACCAAACCTGTTATAGCTGCCAAATCATTATTTTTTTTATTTAAATTAGACTGATAATAAGGATAAAACTTATAAACAATAGATTTTGTACCCAGCGTTGCCAGTACAGATAGTACAGTGGCTACATCTATAAGCGCCCGGGTGAGGCCGTTTATTTCCAGGTTGATGAGTTTGGGAAATAACAATAAAATATTTATGCCACCAATGCAAAAACCAATTAATAAAAAAATAGATGATTTTATTGCCTGTTTTTGAATTATGCCCATTGATGTATTAGTATCGTTTTGTATTGCTATGTTTGCAAACCTAAAAGTAAGTATAAAACACCATGGCAGAAACATTGGGTATGCTTTGCGATAAACTAACCATCGTAAAATTAAAACAGTATCATACAGATGATAAGGCAAAATGTGAAAGCCTTAAATTACAGGTGCTGCAATTGCAAAACGAAATAAATGAATATATTACGGCTGCAATTAACGGTAAAATTGCTGCGGATGTTATGAGCTTTGATTCCAATAAAGTTTTTAAAAAAGAAGGTAATACTGTTGCGGATGTTATAGGAGATATAGGGCAAATATTTTATGAGCTGGCGGATGTAAATTGCTTGCTATGGCATGAACAAGAAAAAGTATATGAATTTGAAAAAGTGGTCGTAGCAGATAAAGATGCTGTGGTAAAAAACCTTGCGCTGCTCAATTTAAAGCGCAATAAATGTATAGATGCTATTAATATGCAGTTTATAGAACTTGTAAAAAATAAAAAATAAAATAAACAATACTAATGCACATTCGTAAACGAAATACCTGCCGTGTGTGCGGGTCGGCTTCTCTAAAAAAAGTGATAGATCTTGGCCCGCAATATTTGCAGGGAAGTTTTATTAAGCCTGGTAAAGAAATGCCCAGTCTTAGAAAAATAGATTGCAGCCTGGTACGCTGCAACCCCGAAGCTGACGAAAATGCCTGTGGTCTGCTGCAGATGGAGCACTCTGTACCACCGGAGATTTTGTATGCAGCTTACTGGTATCGCAGCGGTACAAACGACACCATGCGCAATCATTTAAAAGATATTGTTCAAACGGTAGTAGCAACTGTAGGAGAGGTGGCACACCCGCTGGTGCTGGATATTGGCTGTAACGACGGTACACTTTTAGGCTATTATCCCAAAAATTATATTAAATATGGCTGTGACCCCAGCGATGTGGCGCAGGAAGTAAAAGAGGCCACCGTTGTTCAGGATATTTTTCCTTCAGAAGAATTATTTAAAATATTGGAAGGGAAAAAACTGGATGTAATTACATCTATCGCCATGTTTTACGACCTGGAAAACCCAGTAGAATTTGTAAAAGGAA
>JANXXM010000059.1 GCA_025350645.1 Ferruginibacter sp. | reverse complement strand
AAGATCAATAATAATTAATAACTCAAAGAGGGAATAATATATAAGTATAAGAAAAAGATTTCAGAGTTAAAGAAACTGCTTAATTAAAAAATATAAGAATAGGAACAGGTAAACCTCACCGTTAAAATATTAGTACAAATTATTATTTACAAAAACAATTATTAAAATTATTAAGCTAAAATTATTTTGTAGTTTTATTACTGAATATTTAAAACTTCGTTTATGAAAAAAATATTTTTTTGTATTTCGGGTATCTTTCTCCTTCTAACTTTTTCTTTTACCCTAAAAGCACAGCAACAAATAGATATAGATGATGATCCTGACATGCCTTCCTTTAGTGCTAATAACATGAGCAAAGAAGAATTTTTAACCCGTAGGGCAAATGCAATTGCTATGCGCAGAGGTATTGATACAGTCAAACCTTTTAACCCACAGTTTCGCATAAATGCCATTTTGCAAATGCAGGAACAACAAAGAGCTCAGGCTTTAAGACCAAATGGAACATTGGCTGTGTGGACAGAAATTGGTCCAAACCCTATACCCAACGGTCAGGTTGTAAGCGGTTCTCAACTTCCTGTTTCGGGCAGAACAATTTCTATTGCTATAGACCCAGCAAATGATAATAATGTGTTTGTAGGCACAGCTCAGGGTGGTTTATACCGCACTACAGATGGTGGTACAACATGGACTCCATTAATGGATAATGCCATGAGCCTTGCTATTGGTGCTATTGCTATTGCACCTTCGCAACCTAGTACCATTTATGTAGGAACAGGAGAACCAAATTTTTCTGCGGATAGTTATTTTGGTGTGGGCGTTTACAGAATAGACAATGCGTATTCTGCTACGCCAACCATTACAGGCCCACTCGGCGGCAGCTCATTTAATGGAAGAGCAGTAAGTAAAATAATTATTCATCCAACGAACCCCGCAATTATTTTTGTGGCAACCACATCCGGTGTTGGAGGTATAATAAGTGCCGCTACCAGCCCGCTTCCCAGCAGGGGAGTTTACCGGTGTACCAATGCAACTGCTGTATCCCCATCTTTTACTCAAATAGGCGTATTGGCATCGCCAAGTAACAACATATCCGTAAGAGATATTGCCATTGACCCCAGCGACCCAAATATTCTTATTGCAAATTTGGTGGCAAATACCACAGGCGGCATTATGCGCAGCACAGATGCATTAGCTGCCACGCCCACGTGGGCACAGGTTTTCGCTTATACCACTGGTAATACTACAAGTAATCTTACGGGGGAGTTTGCAGCCATTCACCCTGCTGGCGATCTTACTGCTACTTTTTATGCGGCTGTAGGAAACAATGCAGTAGGCTCAGGTACAGGAAGAATCTTAAAATCTACTGATGGAGGAGCAACGTTTACGCAGGTAAATGGAACAGCTTTTTGTGGCGGACAATGCTTTTATGATATTGCCATTGAGGTTGATCCTACCAATAAAAATAATGTGTACATGGCAGGAACCCTAGCCAGTACTTTTACAAAGTCTACCGATGGCGGTATCACATTTACGGCTTCGCAAGCAAATCTTCATACGGATTCTCATGTAATAGCTGTATCGCCCTCTACACCTACCACCATCTATTTTGGTTCGGATGGCGGTATTTATAAATCAACAAATAGCGGTAGTACTTGGGCTTCTTTAAACAATAGTACTTTTAGAGCCACACAATTTATGAGTATTGCGGTACATCCTACAGATCCTAATTATACCATTGGCGGCACACAGGATAACGGTACAGAATACCTTAACCCTGCAGGTACATGGATTCGTGCAGATGGTGGCGATGGTGGCTACACTATCATAGACCAGAATGCAGCAAATACTACAAACGTAAATCAATACCATACTTATTTTAATGCCAGTTCACTAACCGGTTATGCCTCTGCTACCGCCACAGGTGGTGCATGGACTTTTAGAGGTTGTAACGGCGCAACGGCAAACGGTATTTCCTGTACTAGTGTAATCAATTTTTATGCACCGCTGGAACGTGGTCCGGGCTCCCCTAATTCTGTTTATTATGGGGCAGACAGATTGTATCGCTCCGGCGACCTTGGAGTAAATCATGCAACCGTAAGCCAGGTATTTACTTCACCTATAAGTGCTATCGGTATTTCCCGCCAGGATGATAATGTAAGAATTATAGGACGAAATGATGGAGGCATATTTGGAACAACTACCGGCACTGCAACCTTAACAGACCTTGATGCAGGAAATACGGTACCTAACAGCCCTATTGCAAGAACAGTTGTAGATCCAAATAATGTGAACACTGCATACGTAACTTTGTCTGCTTTTAATGTGGTTAATGTATGGAAAACTACAAACCTTAATAGTGCCAATCCTACATGGACGGCTGCTGCAGGCAGTGCAGGTACTGCTTTACCACTTGTTCCTGTAAATTCATTTGCAATATCTCAGGCAAATTCCAATACCATTTTTGCTGGTACAGATATTGGAGTGTATTTTTCCAAAGATGCCGGCACTACTTGGAACCCGCTGGGAACCGGCCTGCCACGAGTAGCCGTTTTTGGTATGGCAATAACTTCTCTTAATGTGCTTAGGATTGCCACACACGGACGTGGCATGTGGGAAACCTCCATTGCTTCTGTACTTCCATTAAAGTGGCTTTCGGTGGATGGCAATCTTAACAGCCAAAAACATTCTATCATTACGTGGAAAGTGGTAGAAAATAATGTGGTAAAATATGAAGTGGAGAAAAGTGCCGATGCGATAAACTTTAATACTATTGCAATGATAAGCAGTAATGGAAACGGGAATAACGGCTATAATTTTGAAGACCCTTTACCCTTACAGGGAATAGCATTTTTCCGGGTTAAGCAAACAGATAATGATGGAAGATATACTTACTCTCCAGTTGTAAAACTATCTGTGCTCAAACAGCAAATATATGTATACCCCAGCCCGGTAACTGATATGGTAACCGTGGCTGTAGGGAATGATCTTTTAAATAAAAAAGTTTTACTGCTGGATGCTGTAGGAAAAGTGTTGAATACTATAAAAATAACCAGTTTATCTTTTACCATTAATATGACCAATTATGCCAATGGTATATTTATATTAAAATTTGAAAACGGTATTTCAGAAAAAATTATTAAGAAGTAAAAAAATATTATTACCATTTTTAAAAAAGCTGTGCGTAAAAATCTTCTATTAATTTATGCATTGTGCTTGTACCTACCGATACCTGCACAAGTAAAAAAACTATACGTTTATAAACAGAAAACGTACGGCGGAGCTAGGGAGGCAAATGCAGGTAATGAAGAAAATAATATAGGGCAACAACAGGTAAATACTGGTTATACAACCTATTTTATTTTTGCAGAATTTGTAAAAAGAAAACCACTTGTATTTGAGCAGCTTTGGATAAATAAGGAAAGGTATAATTTTAGAATTGATACATTGCTGCAACTGCCGTATGTTTTACCACTTTCAGGCATTGGAGAAAAATTATCAAAGGATACTTTGGTACCAATAATTGATGGATATGTTATTGAACTAAAAGACCTGGTGCAAATTATACCACAGCCATCCACAATAAGTATAAAAGAAACAATATTGGAAAACGCAATCGTTTTATTATACCGCTACAATAACAAGTTGTTTAAAATTTTCTGTAAAAATATTAAAGAAATCTCACCTGTTTTTGCACCTTAAAAGAGGGAATAAAAGTTATGATGTAATTTATTGTGCTGGAAAATTAAAATAAAAACCGCAGATTTATACCTGCGGTTTTTTGATGTGCTATTTAAAAAAACTTTGCTTTTTTTAAATTTAGAGCAATACAGTAATTTCTTCCGCAATCTTTATAAGGTCACTCATTTTAAAATCTTTACCATTTCTATACGCTTCAAAGCAAGGAAGTACAGGTTTCCACAAAGGATTCTGAGAAATAAAACTGGTATTATCGCCTTCCATAAGTCCTATCAAAACTTCGGCTACAATGCGTGCACCAGTTGGGCCAAGGGTTACACCTGTATTTAATACTTCTGCCTCTTTTAAAATATAATACCATAGAGGAGTACTATGCTCAAAATTTGTTTTGTATCCTTTTAGTTCATCAAACATTTCTGGTGCAAGAGGTTCAATGCCCATTGCCATTGCTACACGCTGGCCTGATGGTAAACTAAAAGTAAGCCCTCGTAATAAATTTCTTTGTGCCAGAGAAACCGGTTCACCGGCTGTTACACCCAGCAGGTTAAACAAGGCACTGGAAAGCTTCGTATCAATTAATTTATTTGGTCTGGTACTGCCATCTTGTAAATTAAAAAAGGTATGCCAGTCTATAAAGCGACGAGCGGCTCTGGTGCCTCCTCTCAGGTCATTAGGATCTGGCGATGCAGGATCGACTGTATGATCAAATATCATTGCAAAAAATGGCACCAGCGGTAATGGATTGCTCGTTATACCAAAATTTGCCCTGTATGATGGACGTACCTGGCTATGCCCAAAACGATAAGCGGCCACAGAAAACTCAACCGGGATATAAGGTTCGTTTTGCCAATGATAATATTGGCGGCCATTTACCATAATATTATTTACAACTTCTTGCCCGCACAAAAGAGGTAAAAATTCGTGTAATATAATCCATTGATAATGCCATCTTACCAGCTCCTGTGCCTCTCTGAATAAAACAGAAGGAGATTTTCCAGGATCTTTTACATGCAGATGATCTACCAGCCTATTATGAAACCGTAAAAAAACAACATGAATTTGTGATACGATAAGGTTTTCATCATTTCTTGGGTCACCAATAAGTGCAGTGTTAATGCTATTGCGAGGCAAATCAAATTTATGCACCCCATCTTTGCCATTTACATTTAATGGCTCTATAAGAAATGTAATACCGCCAAAACCATCTTTGGTATTGTATAAATGTGGCGATGCCCCGGGGCCGCTGCCATATACATTATCCAACGCAAGGGTGGGGGTTCTAAAGTTTGAAATCAATTCAGGATCTACCTGCCGCTCGAGGCTGCTGGTCGGGTCAAAGGTAATATCATGATCAATAAATTGTCCTAAAAAAGTCATGCCAGCCGTCATAGTCGGGCTGTTAGGGTTGTGTACCTGTGCATCTAATTCTGTAATAAGTTGTACGGGTGTTTTTGTAAGATCATCCTGTGCATCCATAATGCCTTTTTCTTTACCCATATCTTTCAAGGCATTTCTTACCTTAATACTATCTGCTGCAAAAGGGGGCAAGTTGGCAAACATTCTGCCAAATTTCCCTTGAGTATAGTAGCGTGAGCAGTAAGGGATAACGTCTGTGTAATAAGCTCCATGATAACCCATGATTGTAAATTTTAAAAGTGAAAAAAATAGCCTGATCTAAAAGCAGATTGTCTGCAATTTTTCTAATGTTACAAGCATAGCATGCCTATAAAAAAAAGGATATTTTGAGAATTTTAAACCATCACAATAGTTTTATGACTATAATGATGTAGCGGTAATTTTTTTGTGGCAAATAGTAACTGTTGCATAGGTTTACGAGCAAGCAGTATAGATTGTACGATCTTATAGAGGTAACTTATTGTGTAAGGTAGAAGTATTATTTTAAAGATGAAATTCTTTTTTCTAAATTCAAAACAACAATGCCGCAGGTTTTCCCGCGGCATTGTTGTTTATCCGTTTAAAATTTTTCAATTATTTATTTCTACATAGGCCTGTTGATGTCAAAGTTTTCCAGCTCTTTACTTACTGCATTTAAAAAAGTAGAACCCAGAGCACCATCTATAATCCGGTGATCGTAACTGAGAGAAATGTACATCATGTGTCTAATGGCAATTACATCTCCCTGCGGCGTTTCCAACACCATAGGGCGTTTTTTTATAGCACCCACCGCCATTATAGCTACCTGTGGCTGGTTTATAATTGGTGTACCCATAATGCTGCCAAACGTACCTACATTTGTTAGTGTAAAAGTACCTCCAGTAGTATCATCGGGTTTTAATTTTCCGCTGCGGGCTGCATTGGCTAAGCCATTTACCTGTTTGCAAAGGCCGGTAAGATTCAGCTGATCTGCATTTTTTATTACAGGCACAATCAAATTGCCGCTGGGCAATGCTGTTGCCATACCTATACCAATATCTTTTTTTACAATTATTTTATCGCCATCTACCGAGCTGCTAAGCCAGGGATATTTTTTTATGCACTTTACAATGGCTTCTATAAAAAGCGGCGTAAAAGTTATTTTTTCTCCTTCTCTTTTTTCAAAATCTTTCTTCACCTTTTCTCTCCATAATACCAGGTTGGTTACATCGCATTCTGCAAAGCTGGTTACATGCGGGCTGGTGTGCTTGCTGTTTACCATGTGGTTTGCAATGAGCTTGCGCATGCGGTCCATCTCTATAACTTCTACATTGCCGGTGTAGGTGGTTACAGCTTTATTTTCATTATTATTTTCTGATGATAATACAACAGCCTGCTGGTTTTGTACTGGCTGTGCTGCAGTTTGTAATGCAGTATTTGTTTCATGCCCTGAAGTATTTGTCCTGTTTTCTACAAATGCTAAAATATCTTTTTTGCTTACACGGCCATCCTGCCCGGTACCAGGTATTTTTTCCAGATCGGTCATACTTATACCTTCACTTTGTGCAATATTTAAAACAAGCGGAGAGTAAAAACGTGGACCATTATTTTGAGAAGCTATACTTGTTTGTACCGGTTGATAAGGCGTTTCTTCTACCAGTTTTGCCTCTTCATACTCTGGTTTTGTGGGCGTGGAGGAAGCTGATGGAGTTCCATTATTATTTTCTTCTGCACCTGTTCTTATTCTCACTATAACTGTACCAATTGGAACAATATCATTTTCTTTAAATAAAATTTCTTCTATAACACCTTCTGTGGTAGATGGTACTTCGCTATCTACTTTATCTGTAGCAATATCCAGGATTGTTTCGTCCTGCGCTACTTTATCGCCTGGTTTTTTATGCCACTTCAATATGGTTGCCTCCATTATACTCTCACCCAGTTTAGGCATTATTAAATCTACTACACTCATATAAAAGATGTTAAATTTTATGTTTTAGAATATAGGACAAATGTACGGATAAACCAATAACGCAAAATTTTTGGGGTTTCGTTTTAAATATAAAAAAGTAATACATTTCGTAAACTGTATGGTAAGCCTTGTATGGGCTAAATGACCACTGGCTTAATGGTGGATAAGCTGCCTAATAATCTATATTTGTAAAGCCTTTATTCAAATGAAAAAAAATTCATCAAATATATCATCTTCTGCCAACCAGCAATTTTTGGGAATGCTGGGCAGGTTTCAATTATTATCTATAGCTACAAAGGAAGGCATTTGGGAATATGATTTTGCTACCAGTAAAGCATTTTACAACAAAGGCATGAAAGAACTATTTGGCTATACTGCTGCGGAAATGAAGGACAACCATAACTGGTGGCGCAACAATATTCATCCTACAGAAAAGAAAGATATTATTACAGAACTAGATAACCTGCTGCGGGGTAAAGAAACTATTTGGTGGGGAGAATATCATTTTCTATGTAAAAACGGCACCTATAAAAAAGTGCTGGACAGGCTTTTTGTAGTGCGTGATGAAAATGCAAAACCACTGCGGCTTATTGGTACCATGCAGGATCTTACAGAATTGCATCACCTGCAGGAGCAGGTACAATTGCTTAAAGAGCAACACAAAAAAACAATGATGCAAACGGTAATAAAATCGGAAGAAAACGAAAGAAAAAATATAAGTGAAGAGCTTAATGAAAATATAAACCAGGTATTGGCTACCATTAATTTTATGATTGGTGCAGATAAAGAAGGTATAAGTGAGTTGGAAAAAAACAGGTTGCATGATGTAAGAGAATTGCTTGCCTATTCTATTAAAGGAATACGTGGCATTGCAAACAGGTTATCGCCATTTACGTTTAATGCCTTAGGTTTAAAACTTGCAGTAGAAGATTTACTGGAAAATTTAAAAAAAGAATATGGAATTCAATATGTGCTTTCCGGAGATAATGAACTGTTGAAAAATATAGATCATGATATACAAACACTGCTCTTTAGGATTGCACAAACACAATTAAACAATATAGCAAAGCATGCTGCACCAAAAAAAATTATGGTAATTTTTACGGTACATAATGGAAAAATAACATTGAATATTACAGATAATGGAAACGGTGCGGATATAGAGCAGGTATCTTTTGGTACAGGGTTTTCTTATATACAAGAAAGGGTAGAAGCATACGGTGGCAGCTTTAATATTAAAAGTACCGGTCAGCATAAAGGTTTTGAAATGATGGTGGTTATTTAGTAATCAGGTAAATTTTTTTTGTAAAATGAATGATGTTGTTATAAGAAAACTACAGCAGCAAGATAATAAAGCCATTGCTTCAATCATACGCCAGGGACTGCTGGATTTTGATGCAGCAAAACCCGGCACTGTTTTTTATGACAGTACTACAGATGATTTGTTTACTGTTTTTAAAAAAGAAAAATCATTTTATTTTATAGCGGAATATGGGGCTGTGATAGCGGGTGGTGCTGGTGTTTACCCTACAGCAGGGTTGCCGGAATATACCTGCGAACTGGTAAAATTGTATCTCCATAAAAATTACAGAGGCAGGGGATTTGGAAAATTACTACTGCAAAAATGTATAAATGCCGCCATAGAATTAGGCTATAAAAAAATGTACCTGGAAACCATGCCGGAATTAAAAAGTGCCATACCGTTATATGAAAAAAACGGATTCGTTTATTTAAAAGGCGCCATGGGAAACAGTGGCCACAGTGGTTGCGATGTGTGGATGATAAAAGATTTACAATAGTTTTTGAAGTGTTATAAACTCCAGCGGTATTAAATGTTTTCCGGAAACGGTATCTTCCGTAAATATCGCTCTTTCGCCAGTGTCTTTATAGCCATGCCTTTTGTACCAATCAATTAATTCTTTTCTAACAGATATTACGGTCATAAATATTGCAGTGCATTCCAGGGCAGTTGCATATTCTATAGCAGCATGTAAAATACATTTACCTATACCAGCTCCCTGTAATGCAGGGGATACTGCAAACATACCCAGGTACATTTTTTCTGCTTTTTTTTGAAGATTAACACAGCCAGTAATTACATTATTATTATCCGTATATTTTAGAAAAATACTGTAGGGTTCATTCATTGTTTGCAAAATATTTTCTTCATTGGTACGGCTTTCACCAGCTATAATATTGCTTTCTGTAGTCCAGCCTTTTTTAGATTCTTCGCCGCGGTAAGCATGGTTAAGCAAAATATTTATGGCTGGGATATTGGTAACTGTTGCAACACTTATGTGCGTATCGGTAAATATATTCATCGTAAAAATTAAAGTAATAATTATTTATTATTCAAAATATTAGTGGTTATGGTTGCTGCATTTAGGGTTAAACAAAGTGCTGCAATGGGGGCATAAATAATTACAGTTTTTATACGCTTGTATTGTCATTTCATTTTTGCAAACGCCACATAAAATGGCTGCCTCATTATAGTCCTGCTTGCTCCATTTTTCCGGCAAATGATCTGTTGTTTCTTCATGGCAATAGTAGCAAGGATAAAATGTATCGCAGCATTTTATCGGCACACATTAATCTTGTGGGGATTACGCAAAAAGTTTATGCAGTCTGAACAAGAAGAAAGGTACATCGACCACGCCTCTTTGATTGGCTCTGAAGAGCTTTATTTTTGAGTTGAATGATTCTGCATTGGCATTTGTATTTCGATTGATG
>JANXXM010000057.1 GCA_025350645.1 Ferruginibacter sp. | reverse complement strand
AAATTTAGATTTTTGTCAGTGAAAGCCTGATAAAAATTTACTATTTTTTATCAGGCTTTCGCTGTATTTAATACTTTGTGTTTAATAGCTATTTTTGGAGCTGGCTAATTACTTATTTTTTACTATTTATAAATACCCGTTTAGTTACATTGTTTACAAAAAATATTGGCATAAGAATAGTGCAACAGGTATTGCAGTTTATAATAATACTGCTCATAGCAAGGCTCACTGGCCCTTCTGGTAATGGTATCTTTTCATTATTTTTAACAGATGTTACTCTTTTTATTCTATTCTTCGGCCTTAGTTGTGAAAGTGCAATATTATATTTTTCTGTAAAAAACAAACTGGAGGCATCTCATATTATTAGTCTATTATTTCCTTTGCTTTTGTTTGAGATTGCAGGTTGTATTATTTTATTTTTTTTATTTTCTTTCTTTTTGCATTATACCTTTTTTCAAACAGGTGAAAAAAACTATAGTTTGAGTTGGGGAATTATTTTTATTGTTAGCAGTACAATTTTAAGTTTTTGTAATGCATTTCTCAATGCAAAAAAAATATTTTTTAAATTAATATTTGCTAACGTAACAGTGCAAATCATTTTGCTTGCTATACTTGCAGTACTTTATTCCGGAATTGCGGGTAATTACAATTTTTTTTTTACAACCCGTTTTTTAATACCTGCGTACAGTTTAATCTATGTGTGTCACGCAATTATTTCTCTTTATTTCGTCCTTAAATTCAATAACAATAAGAAGTTAGTTTTAAAAAAACCTTTTGCAATTTTTACAAGGCCTTTTAAGATTTATATTTTATTTGTGAGCACGGCAAACATCTTACAATTTTTTGCCTATAAAATGGATATATGGTTTCTTGATTATTATCATACAAAATACGAAATAGGTATTTACTCCATCGCTGTAAAAGTTGTACAGCTCATTTGGGTATTGCCCCAGTTGTTTGCTGCATTGTTATTCCCGCTTACTGCATTAAAACATGAAAGTGCATCTTCTGCTAATTTTAAAAAAATAATTAAAATCTTTTCTTTTATTACTATTGCAGGTATTTTATTGGCGGTGTTTATTTATCCATTTGCAATAAAAATATTTGTTGGTAATGCATTCAGCGAAAGCTATGTCTATTTTTTATTTCTTTTACCTGGAGTAGTACTATTTTCTATAAACATTATTTTAGCGGCAAGGCTTGCGGGGCATGGAAATGTGCAAATAAATCTTGAAGCGGCTATTATTTGTTTTGTTATTATGCTCCTACTGGATTACCTGTTAATACCTTCAATGAAAGGTAAGGGAGCAGCTATTGCCACGAGTATTGGGTATTCAATAAGTACAGTATATACTGTTGTTAGATATTTTCAATGGATAAAAATTACACGTAAAGATTAAAAAGAGTATTTAAATTTTTTTATTTATGCGCTTATTGCAATTACTCTTTTTGTTAAAATAATATTTTTATAGTTAGTTTTTCAATATGATATTTATTTGCTTTTTTGTCTTTTTCTGCTACATTTCATATATTTTTTACAAATTTTAAATGCTAAAAAAGAAGATGTATATGCACTGTTTCTTTTTAACAACTCTCATCTGGCACAGTAATTGGAAATGCTGAGTAAAAATGATTAACTATGAAAAAGATACTATTAACATGCTTGGTGGCAATATCAGTTTTTGCAGCAGATGCACAATCTAAAAAACACAGTGGTAGATCTAAAAAAACGGTATCAAAAGAGGCAAGAGCTACTGCCGCTTTCGCTAAAAAAGAAGCCGAAAAAAAGATGCTCAGAGATTCTGCTATTATAACTATGAGAATGGATGATTCTTTAAGAGTACAAAACGATAGCCTTGCAGATGTTCAAAAACAGGCAGAAAGCGTTGCTTATTTGGAAAATGGTATGAAACAGACTGACAGCATGAATAAAGAAAAATATACTGCCATTGCTGCGGAAAGATTAGCACAGGATAAGAACGAAAAGGAAGCAATAGATTTGGCAAAATCGGCAAAATTAAATGACTACCAGCTAAGGCAGGTAAAATTAATTAATGAAACTTATGCTGTAAAAGTAAAAGAAGTTTCTGCTAATACAACCTTGGATGAAACACAGAAGCAGCAACAAATAACTACATTAAATACCGAGCGAATGGCTAAAATAAAAACCGTTGCTGGAAAAAATAAAGCAAAAAAAATTGAACGTCAGGTTAAGGCTGCCAATGAAAGTGCTATGGTTACCAAGCCAGCCGTTAAACAATAAATACATTAAATCCCTGTATAAACTACAAAAGAAAGCCGAACATTAAATGTGTTCGGCTTTACTTTTATTGTATAGAATCTTTCAGCATTTTTTGATAACTGCTATCTGTATTTTTTTCTGTAATAATCCATAAAGGCTCCATTTGCCATTTGCCATTTTTAAATATTATTTTAAAAGTATTGCTCACAGAGCCTGCAGGTGTTTCTACAAAATAAATAAATTCCTTTACAGAATCCGGTGTGTTATTCATGGAGGCCTCAAATACAGGAATTTTTATTTCATTAGTAGCATTAAAAGATTTAAATAAAATGGCTGTTGATTTTGTTTTCTTTTTGGCTAGTGAATAATTTAATTCTTTTAAAGTTTTAGGAAGATTTACCAGATTTGATACAGCATATTTGTTCTTATAATTTTCTGCTACAGCAATTTTTTGATACTTTTTTACTGTTTTAACTGGTATAGTATCTGAATATTTTAAAGGATAACGAACAGAAATAGTAATACTCCACAAAACTATAATTATTGAAAGAACTGGTAAAAAATTTAGAAGTTTTAGAGATGAGAAATTAAGATTGGCGGAGTTGGAGAAAAAAGTAATTCTAAAAAAAAGTGCAGATGGTTTTTTTGCGATCGCAGACATTCCAAAGGACTGAATAACATGCTTTTTTCTTGCAATCCGAAGCAAAAGCTGAGCATACATCAGTGCATTATATTCGTACTGCATCACCTGCACATCACAATTTTTTTCTCTTTCCAGTTTTATTTTTGCAGCCATTACTCTTATAAATGGATTGAAAAAATAAAATGTTTCTATAATAATCAAACCAATATTGAGCAGATAATCTTTGTTTTTTATATGGCAAAGTTCATGTAAAATAATTGCTTCAACCTCGGTGGTTGTTACATTATTTATAAAACTGAAAGGTAACAGGATAACCGGCTTTAAAAATCCAAAAGTAAACGGAGCATTTATTTCTTTGGAATACCATAAAGCAACATTTTTTTTTATACGCAGATCATTACTTTTTATTTTCAGAAAATTTTTTTCTGCAGCTCCGGCTTTCAATAGCGTTTTAAGAATACTATTTTTAAATTTCATCCACTGAAAAAGTAGCAGGAAACTTTTTAACAACAAAATGATAATCCAGGTATAAAAAAGTATATCAGCAAATTGTATAAATCTAAAATTATTATTTCCTGAATAATTTAAAATTACAGTGAAAAAATAAATATGGTTGCCCATAAAAATATACGTGGCTATAGAAATAATACATTGAAACAATAAAAGAAAGTAAAGTATATTTCTATTTTGGAGTGGGTGGGTTTTAGGAAAGAAAAAAGTATTGCAATTAAATGAAAAAAGTAGAATAGCAGACTGCCATAAGCTGTGCAACAATGTTTCTGTAAAAATAGTTAAGGAGCCCATAAAAAGTGCTGCTTATTTTTTTGCTTTTAATGTTGTTATCAGTTCCTCAATTCTTTTAAGATCTTCTGCACTGGTTTTGTTACCACCAAGTGCCTGCATGACCATTTCTGCAGGGGAGCCCGAAAATAAACTGCTTATCATTTTATTTACAAATTGCAATTGGGTTTTTTCTCTATTTATTACTGGTGTATACACATGTGTTTTGCTGCTGGTATCTCTGGTTACCATTGCTTTTTCAAACATAATCTGCATAAGCTTAAGCGTAGTGGTATAGCCAGCTTCTTTTGTTTTGCAAAGCTCATCATGTACTGTCCGCACAGTTGCAGAGCCATTCTTCCAGAGTACTGCAAGTATCTCAAGTTCTCCTTCTGTAGGTTTAAATTGTTTATTTTTTTGCATCGTACGATTAATTTCGTATGCAAGTGTACGATTAAGTTTTTAAAGTGTAAAAAAAAATTTTAAAAGTTTTTGCTGATATAAGTTGATGAGTATATATTTCTATAAAGTACTCAGGAATTTTTCTGCATGAAGCAAATGAGCTGCTCTTTTTTCTTCGGGCATTTTATCAAACATAGCAACCAACATACCTAGTCTTGGGTTTTTTGTAAAAAAACTTCTGTTCACATGCATAAACCGCCAGAATAAGCCATCCCAAATTTGCTCCCATGAACTGCCTACATTGTCTTTTTTTGTTTTTTGGAAATCGCTCATTTTAAATAAATAATTACTGCCACTTATGTATGGCTTTGTTGCCATGAGGCCACCATCTGCAAACTGGCTCATGCCATATACATTGGGTACCATTACCCAATCATAAGCATCTACAAACATTTCCATAAACCAGCGGTACACATCATCCGGATCAAACTCGCAAAGCACCATAAAATTACCCAGCACCATTAGCCGCTCTATGTGGTGACAGTAGCCGGTTTGTAAAACTTTTTTTATGGTGATATCAATGGGTGCTATACCTGTAGTTGCATTCCAAAAGCTGGCGGGTATTTTACGATCAAACCCCCAGAAATTTTTCTTTCTTTCGGCTGTGCCTAAAAGCTGGTATACTGCTCTTATAAATTCCCGCCAGCCCATAATCTGTCTTATAAATCCTTCCAGTGAGTTCAATGGAATGTCATTTTTTTTTGCATAATCCAGTGCTGTAGTAATTATTTGTTGCGGGGTAAGTAGGCCCACATTCAGCATAGGAGTGAGTATGCTATGATTAAGAAAATTTTCTTCAACCACTATAGCATCTTCATATAAACCAAATTCTGCAAATCGGTTTTGCAAAAACGCTTGCAGCCATTGCTCACTATCTGTAAATGTGCAGGGATAATAAACCGTATTTAATTCGCCGTAATTATTTTTAAAATACGTATTTGTATATGCAAAAGCTTCGGTATTAAACTTATTTGCAGTTGCCAGTTTTGTTGGAGGTGGAATTTTATTTTTTGGATATTTCAGCCTGTTCTCCGTATCAAAACTCCACTTGCCGCCTACAGGTTTATCATCTGCCTCTAGCAAAATTTTTCTCTTTTTACGCTCGCTTGTGTAAAAATCTGTTTGGTAAAAACGTTTTTTGCCTTTAAAATAGTTTTCTATTTCATGTTCTGTATTTAAAAATAGGGGGGAGTCGTAATCTTCTATTGTAACAGAAGTCTTTGCTGTAGTCAGTTGTAGCCTTCTGTTGAGTAAATAGTCGGTTACTTTTGCAATACAAATGTTTTGATATCCTTCTTTTTTAAGATGTGGAACGAGCAAACGGATATCAGCAATTTTTTCCTGCGCATTTATGTACAAAACAGTGTATCCCTTTTCTGTAAGAAATTGCTGGTAAAATTTCATACTCGCCCTGTGCAGTGCAATTTTTTGTTTGTGAAAATTGTATTGTGTAAAAAATAAATTTTCTTCTACCAGCATTACATCCGTTCCTTTTTTTAAGGCTGGATTATTTTTAAACAACTGGTTCGGAAAAATAAGCGTTATTGTTTTCAATAAAGGGAATATTATTTTTAAAAATCTGTTTTAATTTTACGGCAAGTTATCAAACTCAACTTATTTTTTACCTCTGCATTTATCGCTGCAGTATTTTACTTCGTTCCATACCTTCTCCCATTTTTTTCTCCAGGTAAAAGGGCGGTTGCAAGTTGTACAAATTTTTACCGGGAGGTTTTCCTTCTTCACATTTTTCATTACTTCAAATTTTTAGTACACATTTTATAATATTGAAAAAAAGAAGAAACATATTTTTTTACATCTTTAAACATCCAGTCTCTCTCATCGCAGGTGCCTGTGTAATGGGCGTTTAGCGGGTGCTCTTTGTAAATAAAACTAGTAATATTAAGTGTAGTTTTTAATGCCGCAAACTCACCAATAAATATTTTTGCTTTGCCCTTGTGTGGTATATTATTTTCAAAAAGGGATATTATGAAACCAATTGTTTTTTCGCACATAGGGTATTTTGCAAAATGGGTAGGTTCCAAAATCAATACTCTTTCCACCTCTTCATCAGCTCTCCAAAGCGGGTCAATATTATATGCATTGTACAGTAATACTGGTTTATCTGCATCCAAATTAAACGATGCGGTATCAGGTAAATTTGTTTTTAAATGCAATGTTTCCAATCCCTGTAAATCCTGCGGTATACTCATTCTTACCAGTTCGGCATATTCTCTATCCAGGTAAGTATTTTTTTGATCGCTGTATAAATACTTGTTTATATTTTCCTGATTTGCATAATATTTTTTGCTGCTAAAACTACCGGCTACCCATTGCCAACTGCAGGTATTGCTGGCTATATCTGCATCTAATAAATGGTAATACAGCCACTCCGCAGGTTTTGCCCAGTGGCTTTTTGCAATATTGCAGGCCATACTTGCTACATACATCCTGCTATGATTGTGCATATAACCCGTTTCATATAACTTTTCTATTGCTTCATTTATGGCAATAATATCTGTGTGGGCTGTAGCAATATTTGAGGCTATCTGTTGGTTGCTTACATCTGGCTGTGGTTGTTTTATGTCATTAAACAGTTGGCTACCCAATGCTTTATGTACGCTTTGAAAATAATCTCTCCATGCCAGTTCCTGTATAAATTTTTCAATTTTATAAGGTTTATATCCTTTGTTTAAAATAATTTCATAAATTATTTTTGTAGATATAACCCCACGGCTTATGTAGGGTGAAAGCTTTGTAACTGCGCCATCTGCAAAATTCCTGGTGCGGCTGTATTCTTCTGGTTTTATATTATCTATTTGCGCCAGAATATCGTTGTATGTTGTGCTGAAATTCATTTTACCTTTTAGAAATTTTATTGTGCGTAATTGTTTTTTGCAATTTGCATTTAAACCTGCCCACCGTATTTTGCCGCAGTACTTTATGTTTTGTTTGCCTGCCCGTAACCCGCTTTCGCCACATTTTAAAACTGCTTAGTTTCATTTCCTTTCTCATAAGCGCAATCACCTGGCTTTCGCTTAGCCCAAATTGCATTTCTATTGCTTCAAAAGTTGTACGATCTTCCCACGCCATTTCTATTATTCTGTCAATATCTATTGAGGTAAGCTCCATTGGTTTTGGATTCAATTTTTTCAGTAAAATTTGATAAAGCAAAATTAACTGCTTCACTTGTAACAATCTAAAAAATATTGATGAATTATACGAAGTGTTTTCTTCAAAGAATTACGATAATCTTTTTACAAAATTTTAATAATAAATAATTTGACTCGGAAATACCGAGTTTTATTTTCAAAAAAATGAATAATATATTTGCTTAGTTACATAGCTACACTTATGTATGTTGTCAAATAACTTCACAATGAATTTAAGACGAGACGTTTTTCAGGCAATAGCGGATCCTACAAGGCGGGCAATACTGCTCTTACTTGCGTCTCATTTTTTTTACGGCAGGAGTTATTGCTGCTAACTTTGATACTGCAAGACTTACGGTTTCAAACCATTTGCAAATACTTAGTGAGTGCAAACTTGTGCAACAGGAACAACAGGGCAGAGAAATTTATTGAAAAATTAATTCCTTTTAAAGCAAAAAATTATGAATTCAACAGTTGATTGGTTTTTTGAAAAAACTTCGCAGTGGCAGCAAGAATATGTAGCATTAAGAACGCTTGCACTTGATTGTGGGCTTACCGAAGAATTAAAATGGGGATGCCCTTGCTACGTTATTGAAAAAAATAATATTGTTTTAATACATGGCTTTAAAAACTATTGTGCGTTGCTTTTTATGCAAGGTGCTTTGCTAAAAGATATAAAAGGTATTTTAGTACAACAAACAATAAATGTACAGGCCGCAAGGCAAATAAGATTTACAAATATTGAAGATATAGTAAAAAATAAATCTACTGTAAAAGCATATATAAAAGAAGCCATAGCATTGGATAAAGCAGGTTTAAAACTAGAATTGAAGAAAACAATTGAATTTAAAATGCCTGTAGAGTTTCAAACCGTTTTACATGATATGCCTGAACTGAAAACTGCTTTTGAAAAATTAACACCCGGCAGGCAAAGAGGTTATCTGCTTTATTTTTCCGCAGCAAAACAAGTTAAAACTAGATAAGCAAGAATTGAAAAATCTATTAATCCAATACTTTTGGGAAAAGGGTTAGAGGATTAAAAATATTTTGTTTAGTAGTTAGAAAGATATTTTATAAAACTGGGTATGTTCAATAGCAATTTAAAGCTATGAATGCCTATGTAAAATATTCTAAAAGTTTTTTTGATAAATAAATGGTTAAATTATTTTAAAAACTGTTAGGATTAAATAAATATTATATTGAAAAAATAAGTTGAATAAAGATAACCAGTACAAGTGAGTGACACAACGATGATGACTATAACTGCTGTTCTAGCTGGTGCAAAAAAATATCAATTCAAGCAGCTTCCTAAGATTATAAAACAGTATTTTAGGAATTAATTTTTAAAAGCCGGGTGAAACTGGTGCAATGTTGTTCTTAAAAATTCCCTATCCAGGTGCGTATAAATTTCTGTAGTGGTTATACTTTCATGACCAAGCATTTCCTGTACTGCTCTTAAATCCGCACCACCTTCCACCAAATGCGTTGCAAAACTATGCCGGAAAGTATGTGGCGAAATATTTTTTGTAATGCCTGCTTTTTTTGCCAAGGATTTTAAAATTAAAAAAATCATAACCCTTGTAAGCCTTGCCCCTCGCCGGTTTAAGAAAAGTATATCTTCTTCACCATTTTTTATGGGAATATGATTTCGTATCATTGATTTGTAAATGCCAATACATTTTATAGCATCACGGCCAATAGGTACCAGCCGCTGTTTATCGCCTTTGCCTGTTACTTTTATGAAACCCACATCCAGGTATGTTTCACTTATTTTTAAATTTACCAATTCACTTACCCGTAATCCGCAACTGTACATGGTTTCTATAATGGCTTTGTTTCTTTCTCCCTCTGGCCTGCTAAGGTCTATGGCGGCAATCATTATTTCTATTTCTTCAAAAGACAACACATCTGGCAGTTTGCGTATATGCCTGGGTGCTTCGAGTAATGCAGCAGGGTCAATACATACAACTTGTTCTATAAGGCAGTATTTAAAAAAACTTCTTATGCCAGATATGATGCGGGCCTGCGATGAATTTGTCATGCCCAGTGCATGTATACTTTTTATGAATGCTTCAAGGTCTTCTAAAACAACTGCATCAGGGTTTTTCATTGAGCCTGTAAGTTGAAAATAATCGGTTAGCATTTGCACATCATGCAGGTATGCATCTACCGTATTTTCTGATAAAGATTTTTCTAGTTGCAGCCAGGCTTTATACCCTTTCTTATAGGAATCCCACATATTTTTATACACAGTTTATTTACAGTGATGCTACAATTTAATTAAACATTATTTTCGTAGGGCAAATATTTTTTTGCGATTACTAAATGCTATTATGTTTACGGTAAATTTAAGGTTATTCAAAAAAAAATTGGCGCTCCGCAGAAGCAGTTATCGCCGCTTTTTAAATCGTACAGAAAAAAATCCACCGGCTAATATTGATAAGCTTACAAAAGAGATAGAGCCAGAAGTATGGGCAGAAATTAATTGTACAACTTGTGCCAATTGCTGTAAAAAAATGACACCAACTTTTACAAAAAAAGATCTTAAAAGGGTAGCGGCGCATTTTAATGAAACGGTAGAAGAATTTAAAGAAAAATGGTTGCGCAAGGAACGAAATGGTGACTGGGTAAATGTTACACAGCCCTGCCAGTTTTTAAATATGCAAACGAATATGTGCAATATTTATGAAGTGCGCCCGGCAGATTGTGCGGGTTTTCCTCACCTGAGCAAACGCAAGTGGGAAGAGTATGCACATGTACATAAGCAAAATATAGATTACTGCCCTGCAACTTTAAAAATGGTAGAGAAAATGATTGGAAGGATAGAGGCTTTAAAGATTATTTAATTAAAGAAGATTTTTCTGGCTCAATATCTCAATACAATTATTCATACACATCTTCAATAAGAAAATATTCAACATCCATATTTTTTAGCATCGTTATAGAAAGTACATCAAACTGAATTCTTTTCCATTTAGGATACTGAAATAAATACTCTTCCGAAGCATTTATGAGATAACGAATTTTTTTTGTATCTACTTTTTCTTCAGGGTGTCCGAACTTTAATGTGGTGACTGTTTTTACTTCTATGAAATGAAGCATGTTATTTTTAGATGCTATAATATCAACTTCCCAGTTTTTGTGCCGCCAGTTTTGGTGAATAATAGTGTAGTCTTTTTCTTCAAACCATGCAATAGCAAGCACTTCGCCTATTTTTCCAATATCATTGTGTTGTGCCATTTTAAAGAAATATAGTCTAAATACTCCATACTAATTACTACATACTATTTTCATATTCCACATCTACATCTAAATTTTTTCCATCTGCAGCAGCAGTAGCCAGTTCATCGCAGCGATTGTTATATGCATTATCCGCATGGCCTTTTACCCAAATAATTTCTATGGTAAAATATTTTGCAAGCGCATGGTATTTTCTCCATAGATCGCTGTTTTTTTTTCCTCCTTTAAAATTGTTTTTCATCCAGGTATTCAGCCAGCCTTTGTTAATGCTGTTCACCACATACTGGCTGTCAGAATAAATGGTTACTGGTATTTGTCTCTTTATAATACTTTCTAATCCTGCTATTATAGCCCACAATTCCATACGGTTATTGGTGGTATGCTTAAACCCTTTTGATAATTCTTTTTGATGGCTTCCATACTTCAGCACAACGCCATACCCACCCCGGCCTGGGTTTCCACGGGCTGCACCATCTGTATATAGCGTTATATTACTCAGTTTTTTATTTCTATTAAAGATAAAAATTACGAAAAGTATGAAAATAAATTGTTTGTCTTTCTATATATTTTGAACAACTTTTTCAACTGTCTACAAAATGCAGGACAGTTTTTCCAACTGATAACTGCTTATTGCTTCACACTTGAAAAACTCCCACTTTAAACTCCGCAATATCAGGGTTATGATCTGCCGCCGCAATTCCTTCACTTATAACTTTTCTTGTTTCCGCAGGGTCAATTATAGCATCTACCCACAACCGGGCTGCTGCATATTGTGCCTTTGTTTGCGATAAATATTTATCCGTTATTTTATCTAAAATTATTTTTTCTTCTTCTGCAGTTACTTCCTGTCCTTTTGTTTTCATGGCACCTACCTGTATTTGCAACATAGTTTTTGCAGCCTGCTCACCGCCCATTACTGCAATTTTTGCACCCGGCCAGGCATAAATAAAACGGGGATCATACGCTTTACCACACATGGCATAATTGCCCGCCCCATAGGAGTTTCCGGTAATAATAGTAATTTTTGGTACTACAGAATTAGCAACTGCATTTACTAGTTTTGCACCATCTTTTATGATACCACTATGTTCGCTGCGGCTGCCTACCATAAAGCCGGTAACATCTTGTAAAAAGACCAGTGGTATTTTTTTCTGATTACAATTCATAATAAAACGGGCAGCCTTATCTGCACTGTCATTATAAATTACACCACCGAGTTGCATTTCACCTTTTTTATTTTTTAAAACAAGGCGCTGGTTGGCAACAATACCTACAGCCCATCCATCTACTCTGGCATAACCACACACAATTGTTCTGCCATAATCCTGTTTAAATTCATCAAAACTATTTGCATCAACTATACATTTTATAACTTCCAGCACATCGTATGGTTTGCTATTATCCGCTGCAAGTATCCCATAAATTTCATCTATTTTTTTTGATGCTGCAACAGCAGCTATTCTGTTAAAGCCTGCATTAGCGGGCTTCCCCAATTTACTGATAATGCTTTTTACCCTATCTAGACATTCTTGCTCCGTTTTAAATTTATAATCTGCAATGCCACTAAGTTCGTTGTGTGTAGCAGCACCACCAAGTGTTTCTGCATCTGCATCTTCACCTATGGCCGCTTTTACCAAATAAGGACCTGCTAAAAATATAGAACCTGCGCCTTCTACCATCAAAGTTTCATCGCTCATTATAGGTAAGTACGCACCGCCTGCCACACATGCACCGGTAACCGCAGCAATTTGTGTAATTCCCATAGCACTCATCTTCGCATTGTTTCTAAATATTCTGCCAAAATGTTCTTTATCAGGAAAAATTTCATCCTGCATGGGCAAAAAAACACCTGCACTATCTACAATATAAATTACAGGTAAATGATTTTCCATAGCAATTTCCTGCATGCGCAAATTCTTTTTTCCGGTAATGGGAAACCAAGCACCAGCTTTCACAGTTTGATCGTTTGCAACGATTACACATTGCCTGCCGCTTACATAGCCAATGCCGCTAACGGTGCCACCTGCAGGGCAACCACCATATTCTTCATACATACCAAAACCAGCAAATGCACCAATTTCTATAAAGGGTTTATCATCATCGCATAAATAAGCAATACGTTCCCGTGCAAGCAATTTATTTTTTTCTTTTTGTTTTGAAGCCGCTTTTGCACCACCGCCTTCATATATTTTTTCCAACTGCTTTTTTACTTTACCCCATGCAAGTTTTTGTTCATCTTCATTTTTATTAAACTGAATATCCATTGTATATTTTTATGTGCAGCAAATTACGTTTTCTTCTATAAAAGGCAGAAGGTTTTTATTTACAAAAAATTAATGTAAATAATGAGAATATGGTCTGGTGAAAAAGAAATTTATTTTCTAATGAGTTTGTAAATTTTAATTGCACTGAGTAATAAAAGTACAAATAAAAATAATCCTGTAAGTCCCCAAACAACACTCAGGCTTTGTTTTACAACCACAAGCATTACAATACTTATTAAAAATACAGTTGCCATTTCATTCCACAAGCGCAGTTGCTGAGAAGTATATGCAAATTTATTTTTTGCCTGCTGCCTGTACATAAAGTGCAGTGTAAAATGATAGAAATATAAAAAGATTACGAAACCAATTTTTATCCAAAGCCATGTAGTAATTGCCGGATATAAAAAAAGTAACCATGAGCCGAGCACAAGTGTAACAATGGCAGACGGCCACGTAATGCCCAGCCACAGGCGTTTTATCATAACAGTAAACTGATTTTTAAGAATAGTTTTTTCCGGCTCGGCTTTATCATTTGCTTCAGTATTATAAATAAAAAGCCTTACAATATAAAACAGGCCGCTAAACCACGTTACAATAAAAATGATATGAAGTGCTTTTAAATATAAATACATCAACAATAAGTTCCGGGTAAAATAAATATTTTTCTTTTGGTGAGTAAATATCGTTTGTTCGGTAATACTATTTATAAATAAAAAAGAAAGTTATAGATACAACTACTGTAAAATTACAGAGCTATACTATCCGTTATCTTTATTTCATTGCACAATTTTACAACAGTCTCTACCCATTGCTGGCTGGTATTCATACAGGGCACAAGTGTAAAACTTTCGCCACCGGCTTCCATAAAAATTTCATCACCTTCTTCACCCATTTCTTCCAGCGTTTCCAGGCAATCGCTTACAAAAGCTGGACAAACCACTACCAGTTTTTTTATTCCTTTTGCGGGCAACTCTCCCAAAAGTTTTGCGGTGTAAGGTTTTAACCATGCATCTCTGCCCAACCTGCTTTGAAAAGAAAAAGAATATTTACCTTTTTCAATTCCTAATTTCTCTGCAACAAGATTGGTAGTAGTAATAATTTGATGACGGTAACAAAATGCATGAGCGGGAGAACTTACCTGGCAACAATCCGCCACCTGCAGGCAATGCGTATGTGTACAATCTGTTTTTTTTACATGCCGCTCTGGTATGCCGTGGTAGCTAAATAAAATATGATCGTATGGTTTTTCAATATAAGGTTTAATGGAGGCGGCTAAAGCATTTATATAATCATCATTATTATAAAACGGGGATACAATTTTTAACGCAGATCGGTAATTTGCTGCAGTATGAAGCGCTGTAACCTGCACTGCTGCTGTTTCATAGCTGCTCATTGCATAGTGTGGGTAAAGGGGTAATGCTATCAGTTCCTTTACATCGGGATGATCTATATGAATTTGACGAAGTACTTTTTCTGTAGCAGGATTACCATACCGCATGCTGTAATAGACGGGAATGCTGGTATTTTCTCCCACCAAAACTGCCAATTTTTTTGTTGTAACTACCAGTGGTGATCCCTCTTCCGTCCAAATTGTTTTATATTTTTTAGCACTTTGCGGGGAGCGAAAAGGAACTATAATTCCCTTTACTAAAAATGCACGCAGCCATTTGTTTACATCTATCACCCTTTCATCCATTAAAAATTGGGAAAGATAAGGCTTAAGATCTTTTGTTTTTGGGCTATCCGGGCTACCGAGATTCATTAAGAGAATTGCTTTATCCGACATTTAAATTTGTATTTTATGCAAATTTCATACAACCATTCCAAAGAAAATAATTAAATATGTCAGCCGCATGTCATAAAGAAAAAATTCAATTTTTAGAGTCTTACAAAACCATGACGATAATAGAAGCATTGTGAAATACTTTTGCATTTGGTATGATTCACAGCAATCTCACTTTATCTGCACATATATTAAGCCGCCTACACATTATTGGCATAAATCATCATAATGCCGGGGCGGATGTACGTGGATTATTTTCTATTAATAAAGATCAGTTTGCGCATATTGCAACTACAGCAAAAGAAAAAAATATTGTAAGTATTTTTGTTTTGAGTACATGTAACAGAACCGAAGTTTATGCTTTTGCAGATAACTTTGATGTACTTGCAACTATTCTTTTATCTGTGTGTGCAGGTACAAACGAGCAGTTAACAAAATGCTGTTACAAAAAAAATGGCAGTGATGCGCTTAGTCATTTAAATAAAGTTGCTGCTGGTATCGACTCTCAGATTTTGGGAGATTACGAAATTCTGGGACAACTAAAAGCTGCGGTAAATCTCTCTCTTTCTTATGGTTTGATAGGGCCCATAATGAACCGTATGCTGGGTTTTGTTATTCAGGCTTCAAAAAAAATTAAAACAAATACAAAATTAAGTTCTGGTACAGTTTCAGTTTCTTATGCGGCAATAGAATATTTACAAAAACAAAAGGATGTTTCAAATAAAAAAATATTGGTAATAGGCGCAGGCAAATTCGGACGCAATGTTTGTAAAAACCTGCATGTGTATATCCCTTGCAAAGAAGTTACAATAATTAACAGAACCAATGAAGTTGCTAAAGTTTTTGCCGAAGCAGCAGCTGTACAATTTGACAAGTATGAAAATTTACCCGCCTTGGTAAAGAGCCATGATGTAATTATTGTATGCACAAATGCAGATGAATATACAATACAAAAAAATTATTTTACGGTACAGGAAAGTAAAATTATTTTAGATCTTTCCGTTCCACTCAATGCAGACCCTGCATTGGCTGAAATGGATAATATTCAACTTGCAGATATTGATTATTTATCTCGCAATTTTTTGAACAGCACAATAAACACCCGTAAAGCAGCGTTGCCTGCTGCAATGTTTATCATTGAAGAAAATCAACATAAGTTTACTGAATGGCTTAATAATTATCATATTTCTGCTCATTTAAACGAGTGGAAATTTAAATTAAGTGAATTGAAAATGTTTATACCAGTTGGTTGCGAAATGAGCGGTATTTCTGAGATTCCTGATTTCGATAAAGCACAAAAAGCTATAAACAAATTAGCCGTTGGTTTGCGTACTAATAATGATAAGGGCTGCCGTTTCATTAATTCCATTAATGATTATCTTGCCTTGCAATGAGTGATGATATGAATATTAGAATAGGAACAAGAGAAAGCAAACTTGCAACATGGCAGGCAGAAAAAATAGCTGGTCTTTTACAGGATAACGGCTTAGCAAATCAATTAATTTTTATTAAAAGCGAAGGCGATATAAACTTGACGACTCCGCTTTATGAGGTAGGTGTACAGGGTATTTTTACAAAAGCATTAGATATAGCATTATTGGATAACCGCATTGATATTGCAGTTCATTCCTATAAAGATGTTCCTACAAAACTTGCTGAAGGATTAAAAGTGGCTGCAGTTTTAAAACGGGATGATCCTGCGGATGTAATGGTTTGCAGAAACGCATTTTTACAGCAGGAAATATTGCATGTACAAAATAAAACAGCAGCACAAAAAATTTTTTTAAATATTGCAACAAGCAGTATACGCCGTAAAGCACAGTGGCTGCATCATTTTCCTTATACAGCGGTTGATAATATTAGGGGCAATGTAATTTCCCGCATTCAAAAATTAAAATCATCGCAATGGCACGGAGCTATTTTTGCTGCTGCAGGGCTGCAAAGGCTTCAACTTACAGAAAAAGAAACGGGGCCGCAAATACGCCTGCAATGGATGGTGCCAGCACCTGCACAGGGAGCAATGGCTATAATTTGCAGGCAGGATGATATGCAAATGATTAATGCCTGTGCAGCATTAAACGATAATGATACAGCCCTTTGCACGCAGGCAGAAAGAGATTTTCTTCGGTATTTGCTGGGCGGATGTGCAACGCCAATTGCAGCACTGGCAAGCATTACAGGAGATGAACTTACAATGAATTGCGATGTAACATCGCCGGATGGAATACAAAAAATTACCTGCACAGTAACTGGTAATAAAAATAATGTGGGTTTGCTTGCACAAAAGGCAGCTACCGAAATTGTACAAAAAGGAGCAGATAAAATATTACATCGCTGAAAAAAAATATCTCCATATTATCTACTGCTTCGCTGTTAAAGAGAACGAAAAATCTTTTAGCTGATGAAGGTTTTAATGTAACAGATAAAAATTTTATCCGCATTGTACCGCTCGTAAATGAAATTATTGCGGAAGCCATCTCCTGCGCAGATCAACATATTATTTTTACCAGCAAAAATGCAGTGAAAGCGTATAAAAAAAATAGCAAGCATGCAAAGCTTTTACCCGAAGCAAAAAGAGTGTACTGCTTAAATGGTGCTACAAAAAAAGTTGTGGAAAAATTAAAAAATATCACAATAACCGCAACAGCAGATAATGCAGCCGCACTGGCACAAAAAATGGTGAACAACTACAGCATTTTTAATGTATCTTTTTTTTGTGGCAATATAAAACGAAATGAGCTGTTACAGCGGCTTAGAGAAAATTTAATTACAGTAAAAGAAACAGTTGTGTATGAAACTATACTTACACCCAAAAAAATTGAAAATAATTACGATGCTATTTTATTTTTTAGCCCAAGTGCGGTAAAAAGTTTTTTTTCAGTTAATGAACTAGTAGGTAAAATAATTTTTTTTTGTATTGGTCAAACAACGGCAAACGAATTAAAAGGATTTACACAAAATCAAATAATAATAACAGCACATAAACCATCACAAAAAGCAGTAGCAACAGCTGCAATTAAATACTTTAAAAAATAAATAATGTCAATAATAACAGACAGTAATAATACCGCTGCAAATACAAATACAGTATTAAAAAATGATTTACTTTTAAGAGCGCTGCGTGGTGATACCCTTAGCAGGCCGCCTGTATGGATGATGCGGCAGGCGGGCCGTTATCTTCCGGAATATATGGTGCTGCGCAGAAAATATGATTTTTTTACCCGTTGCCAAACGCCGGAACTGGTATGCGAAATAACTATACAACCTGTAGATATTGTGGGGGTGGATGCAGCTATTTTATTCTCCGATATTTTGGTTGTACCGCAGGCTATGGGGTTAGAAGTTTTAATGGAAGAAGGCAAAGGACCGTCGTTACCAATGCCTATAAAAAGTATTGAAGATTTTAGCAGAATTACTGTGCCGGATGTAAGCGACAAACTGCATTATGTGATGGATGCTATTAAACTTACCAAACAAACGCTTAATGGCCGGGTACCGCTTATAGGCTTTGCAGGCGCACCTTTCACACTGCTTTGCTACATGGTGCAGGGTAAAGGAAGCAAAACATTTGATGAAGCAAAATCATTTTGTTTTACCCAGCCGGAAGCTGCACATCAATTGATGCAGATGATAACAGACACAACTATTCAATATTTAATAGCGCAGGCAAAAGCCGGTGCAGATGTTGTACAGCTTTTTGATAGCTGGAGCGGTTTACTTAGCCCGGCAGATTTTGAAATTTTTGCAATGCCATACATTAAACAAATTGTTGAAGCAGTAAAACCACATTGCCCTGTAATTGTATTTGCAAAAGGAAGCTGGTATGCCTTGGAAGATATGGCTGCAACAGGCGCTGGCATTGGGGTTGATTGGTGTATAAAACCTGCTCTTGCAAGAAAATTAGTTGGTGCAAATACTACTTTGCAAGGTAATTTTGATCCTGCAAAGCTAATGTTATCACCGGCAGAAATTAAAAAAGAAGTAAATAAAATGATTGATGATTTTGGGATTGATAAATATATTGTAAATCTTGGTCATGGTATAACGCCACTCATTCCTGTAGATAATGCAAAAGCTTTTGTAGATGCAGTTAAAGAATACGGTGCAAAAAATTAAATGAATGTTTTCATCATGGAAAATGCGATATCGATAAAAGAACAATTCATTGATTTCATACACAGCCTGCAAAATAATATTTGCAAAGCAATTGAAGCTACTGATGATAAAGCTATTTTTAGCGAAGATAAATGGGAGAGGGGAGAAGGCGGCGGTGGTATTACCCGTGTAATAGAAAACGGAAATGTTTTTGAGAAGGGCGGTATAAATACGAGTATTGTTTACGGGGAGGTTACAGATAACATGCGTAAACAATTAAATATTGAAGGGCAGGAGTGGTTTGCCTGCGGAATAAGTGCTGTACTGCATCCCGGTAATCCTTTTGTACCAACTGTACACTTTAATTATCGCTATTTTGAGGTTTACGATGGTCATAAAAATATCATTGATAGCTGGTTTGGAGGCGGCACAGATCTTACACCTTGTTATCTTTTTGAAGAGGATATAAAACATTTTCATGGCATACATAAAAACGCCTGCGATGCTTTTGATATAACACTTTATCCTGCATTTAAAAAGCACTGCGATGAGTATTTTGTAAACAAGCACCGCAATAATGAAAGCCGTGGAGTGGGCGGCATTTTTTATGATTATCAAAGAGGAGATGAAAAAAAAGACAAAACATTTTGGTTGAATTTTGCAGATGCATGCGGTAACTCATTTTTAAAAGCATACATTCCTATTGTTGAAAAAAGAAAAGAAACAGCATTTACAAATGAACAAAAACACTGGCAGGAAATTCGCCGTGGCCGTTACGTAGAGTTTAATCTTGTACACGATAGGGGAACATTATTTGGCTTGCATACCAACGGAAGAACAGAAAGCATTTTAATGAGCCTCCCGCCCACTGTACGTTTCAACTATGATCATCATCCTGCTGCAGGAAGCGAAGAAGAAAAATTAGAGCAGGTTTTACAATCACCAAGAGAGTGGGTTTAAAAATTTAATAATTAAAATCCTAAAAATGTATTTACAAAAACGTCATAGAATTTTAAGACAATCGCCAGCATTAAGAAGCATGGTTGCAGAAACAATTTTATCGCCAAACGATTTTATTCTACCTCTTTTTATCGTAGAAGGAAATAGTATTAAAGTAGAAATTTCTTCTATGCCAGACTATTATCGCTTTAGTTTAGATGAAACCGTAAAAGAAGTAAAACACTTATGGAGCTTGGGTTTAAAGAGTGTTTTACTGTTTATAAAATGCAAAGAAGAGTTTAAAGATAATAAAGGAACAGAAGCTTTAAATCCTAATGGTTTAATGCAGCGAAGCATTAGAGCAATAAAAAATGCCGTGCCGGAAATATGTGTTATGACGGACGTTGCACTCGATCCTTTTTCAACTTTTGGGCATGATGGTATTGTAGAAAATAATAAAATCGTAAATGACGCAACGGTTGAAGTTTTAGCTGCAATGAGTGTAAGCCATGCCGCCGCAGGGGCAGATGTTGTTGCACCCAGCGATATGATGGATGGCCGCATTGGCAGTATACGAAAAGCACTGGAAGATAATAATTTTACCGAAACGGGTATTATGAGTTATAGTGCAAAATATGCAAGTTGTTTTTATGGTCCGTTTAGAGATGCGCTGGATAGTGCACCGGGTTTTGGCGATAAAAAAACGTATCAAATGGATTTTGCAAACAGCGATGAAGCAGTTCGGGAAACCCTTGCAGATATTGAAGAAGGAGCAGATATTGTAATGGTAAAACCCGGTTTACCTTATCTGGATATTGTACAAAAACTAAAAACAATCGTGCATGTTCCTGTAAGCATTTATCAGGTAAGCGGCGAATATGCAATGATAAAAGCTGCGGCGCAAAACGGGTGGTTGCAGGAAGATAAAGCTATTATAGAAACGCTTACTTCAATGAAACGTGCAGGTGCTTCGTTGATAGCAACTTATTTTGCAAAACAGGCAGTAGAAATTTTAAACAAATAACCATGTCAGCAAACGAAAGTTTATTTACAGAAGCACAAAAACATATTCCCGGCGGTGTAAATTCTCCTGTACGTGCTTTTAAAAATGTAAGTGGTAATCCCATATTTATAAAAAAAGCAAAAGGGGCATATTTAACGGATGCTGATGATAAAGAATACATAGATTTTATTGCATCATGGGGGCCAATGATTCTGGGGCATGCACATGAACCTGTTGTAAAAGCAATACAGGAGCAGGTTTTGCTCGGTACAAGTTATGGTGCGCCTACCGAGCTGGAAACAAAAATGGCGGTGCTTATAAAATCTATGGTGGCCAATGTAGATCTCATACGTATGACGAGCAGCGGCACCGAAGCATGTATGAGTGCATTGCGGGTGGCCCGTGGCTATACCGGAAAAAATAAATTTATAAAATTTGATGGTTGCTATCATGGTCATGCAGATGCATTTTTGGTAAAAGGCGGCAGCGGAATGGCAACGCTCGGCATTCAAACTGTAGCGGGCGTAAGCGAGGCTGTTGCTGCCGATACATTAACTGCTGCATATAATAACCTGGAAGAAGTAAAACAGCTTGCAGAAAAATATAGAGGAGAAATTGCAGCAATAATAGTAGAACCCATTGCCGGAAATATGGGTTGTATTTTACCTGTGCGGGGTTTTATAGAAGGGCTTCGTAAAATTTGCGATGAAGAAAATATTGTACTTATTTTTGATGAAGTAATGACGGGTTTCCGTTTGGCAAAAGGCGGTGCACAACAAACTTTACATGTAAATGCAGACTTGGTTACTTACGGTAAAGTTATTGGCGCAGGCTTGCCGGTTGGGGCTTTTGGCGGAAAAAGGCACATTATGGAAAGCGTTGCACCACTTGGAAAAGTGTATCAAGCGGGTACATTAAGCGGCAACCCTGTTGCCATGATTGCTGGTTATACTTTGCTGAGTGAATTAAACAGCAATCCAAAAATTTATGATGAACTCGCAGCAAAAACTACCTATTTAAAAAACGAATTAGAAACTGTTTTTGCAGAAAAAAATATTCCGGTTTGCATAAACCAAACGGGTAGTATGATGAGTGTGCATTTTACAGCCGGTGCGGTAAATAATTTTGAAGATGCTGTCGCATGTGATAACGATTTGTTCAAAAAATATTTTCATCACATGCTCATTGCGGGAATTTATTTGCCGCCATCACCGTATGAAAGTTGGTTTTTAAACAATGCATTAAGCTATACCGATCTTGATAAAACTATTGCAGCTTCAAAAAATTTTACTGCATAAATATTTCTTAAAAGAGTAAGGGGGCGCATCAGTATTTCTTTGTGCTACATTTGTCCCGCCATACACTGCTACTCCGCCACAAGGCCTATGCACAGCGGCTTCAGCGGGGTATCCGTTGCTGTCGGGGCCGGGTTTTGAACTATAAATCTTTTATCAGCTTCTATAATTTTATCCTTTTAAAAAAAGGCAAAAAATCAAAACCATTTTTTCTTTTTTCAACTTTAACTATAAGCCATATCAAACTACAAAATTCTAAATACTCTTTACAAATAGTACATCATCCATAATTCTTCATTTATAACTTTCCTACCGCATAATCTTTCATATACTCATAACCCTCATTTAGTATTCCTTTTTTTACAATCGTTGCTCTATTTATAAGCCTGCTTTCTTCATCTTTAAACAGATCTGTAAATACATATTTTATAAGCTGTTCGCCAAAATACCTGCTTGCATCTCTGGGCAGCTCATTGGGCAAATTGCCTACTGCCATTACATCTACAACATTGGTAAGGTAAGGCCCAGTTCGTAACAATGTATTTTTATCAACACCATACACAGGATTTTCAATAGTACTTTCACCAATATTGCAGGGCACAGAGCCACCCATATCATCTGTAATATCTGCAATTGTTTTTATCCTGAAATCTATATTTTTTAAATCTTCATTTTCAAAAAGCCTGGGTATTTTTTGCTCCCAGTAAATACCATTCATTAATATATCTGTATGGGGAATATATTTTTTAAAAACGCAGATATAATCTGCCGGGTTATTATGAAAATCTGTTCTGTTGTAGTTTTTATTTATTTTAGGTTTGTATAAATCAGCCCCTTTTAAATGCACATATACCGGGTACACAAAATCTTTTTCCAGGTAATCTTCAGGCTCCGTTTCATGTATACCCATCAGGTTCATAATTTCCAGTACACCATGCGCCACACGGCCACTACCAGTTACAGCAATTTTTATCGCAGGTAGTTTTAAACCGAAGTAAGTGTGTATTAAATGTTGCAGGTTTTTACCGGAGTTTACCCGTTCTAATTTGTAAGCACCTGTTCTGTTTCCATAAGCCATCATGCCGTTGTGTGCACCCACAATGCCCGCAAAAAAACCGAATCCAATTATTCTTGCGCCATCTTCATGCTCCAAACATTCATAATCTATGAGGGTTATATTATTTTCTATAATTTTTTGTAAAAGCAGTTGGTTGTATGGCTGTAGTTTTTTTGTATGGGAAAAGAAGAGGTATGTTTTATTTGCAACCAGCATATTTACCGGTACTTCTTTTATACCCAATAAAATATCGCAGTGCGTTATATCATCTGCTACAGCTACGCCAGCGGCTGCATACTCTGCATCTTTAAAGCATCTTGTATCGCTGTGTTGTACTGTTATAGCCACTTGCGGGTTGTGCTGCCTTAGCCATTTACATTGTGCAGGTGTAAGTGCTACACGACTGTCCGCAGGCATTTTCCCTTCTCTTATAAGCCCTATTTTTATCATAGATTATAATTTGATGGCGGCAATTTACACTTTGCATTTTATATACTGCTTACATTTGTGGTATGAACTATTTTGAATTATTTGGTTTTAAAGAAATACCTGTAATTGATAGGGGATCAGTAGCAGAAAAATATTTTGCATTACAAAAAAAGTTTCACCCGGATTTTTTTACCAATGAAATGGAGGCGGATAAAGAAATGGCTTTACAAGCTTCGGCAGACATTAATAAGGCATTTAATATTTTTAAAAGCCCCGAAAAAACCATCGAGTATTTTTTGCAGTTAAAAGGCATCATAGCCAGCGATGAAAAATATAACCTGCCGCCAGATTTTTTGATGGATATGATGGAACTGAACGAAGGTTTTGAAGGAGGAGGCTTCAAAGATACAACCATAGCAAAGCAAGTAGCAGATTACGAGGAAAATTTTACTGCGCCGGTTAATAAAATACTGTCAAATATTAATATAGAAACTTTTACCAGTGATGAACTGCAACAATTAAAAGAATGGTACTACAAGAAAAAATATTTAAAACGTATTTTGGATAGATTAAACGATTGATGTAATATTACATTTCGCATTATAAACAAGTTGCTACATACAAAATTGGTGCGGCCCATGTGGCGGAATTGGTAGACGCAGCAGACTCAAAATCTGCCATTCGCAAGGGTGTGAAGGTTCGATTCCTTTCGTGGGCACTTTTAAAATCGGCTATAACTCAATGTGGTAAAGGGTTTCAGCCGATTTTTAAGTTTTTGGGCTTACATTTTAACTGACAGTTTTGGAGTTTATGCTTGCACGTGCATTCAGCATGAAACGACACTATTTCATAAAAATTGGTATTTTTTGGGTTTTTATACTGTAAGTGTTGCCTGTATTGAGTATGCACTATATCCATGCTTATAACCAATATGTATTTAGCATGAAATGACACTATTTTACATATTCAGCTAATTTTTTGGGCTGAAATGACTGTAACCTATTACCATATTGGTTTTAAACAAAAAAACCACTTAAAAAAATGGTTTTTATACTTGCATTTGAAGTGAAATGAGCATGAAATGTGCATGAAATGATAGCCCTATTTAGTACTTTCTGGGCTGTCATTTCAATCTTAAACTGTCTTATCCACCTCATTTGGCTTATCAGCATCCTCAATGGCTGCTTTGTAAAGTTCGTTTATACTAAACTCCATCAGTTCAAAACACTTCATTTTTAAAGCTGTGGCACGTTCTCCCATACTTCGCTCCATAATAGCAAAATCAATAGCGTCTAAAGTGTTGTAAACATCTGTAGAGCATCTTACAATTTCATCAAAATTTATACTTTCATCTTGCGAATTATTAAATTCATCAACTTTCAAATTGTATGCTTCATTTTCATCAATCAATTTTTTATGATTTTTTTCAATTTTTTCAATTTCAAAATCTAACTCATTGCTTTTCAGCGTTTTTTTGCCCTTTTTCATTTTGTAATTTATTAAATAAATATGTGGTACTGTATAAGGTGTTTTTTGCTGCCCTACATGCCCTTTCGCTTGTAATGCTTTACAGTATTGGATTGTGTAAGGGCAGCAGTTTTTTTATTCCTGCCCTTACCTACCCTTACATGCCCTGCAATAAGATTATAATTTAAGGGCAGGTAGGGCAGCAACAGGGCAGGTATTTTTTTTTTGCTGCCCTGCTTTTTTTTGGCTGTATGCCTTTACTGTATTGCTTTTTATTTTTTAAGGGCAGGTAGGGCAGCAAAAATATAATAAAAACAACCACACACCACTATATTATTGCCATCTCTAACCTTGCAAATCGTTCTCCATTGCTTTTGCGCTCCAATAACTGCCCTTTAAAACGACTATCGTATTTAGTAAAATTTTTCATCCATATATAAAAAGTTTTGGGAGTTCCCTTATGCCTGTCTTTTTCATATTCTGGGTATTCGGTAATGAATTTTTTATGTAAATCAAATTTTTTAAAATCTTTATTAGGCTCTATAAATTTTGTTTCTAAACTATCATACATAAACTCCAAAAAATCTTTATTTGTGCTATCTAATAACTTACGTGCTGCAAGGTTTTTATTTTTAGGCTCAACTATTCCGTTGCCTAAAAAAACACAAATACAGTGCATCATAAAATTGTCAAAAAGTTGCCATTCGTTTGTTTGCCAATCACTAAAAAAACGCTGCTTAAATTCATTTTCTGGACTGTAGTTTTCGCTGTAATGGTTACTAAATTCAAATTCTAAGGCTCTATCCTTACTACTTCCGCCCTCCATGCTAATTGTCTTATTTGTTGTAATACACATCTTAGCTTTAACCTTAAAAGGATTTTTGTTTTTCTTTTCTACTGTTACGCCTTCAGTAATATCATTATACAAATTTTCAAACTTAAAATTTGTGCGAACATCGTTTAAGAAAATAATTTGTGTATCAAGGTTAGCTTCTTGGTATTTGTTTTTATTAGTGGGGTCAAAGTCTTTACCGTTTATTTGAGTAAGTTTTTTTATATGGCTTAATGTATTACCGAAAAGGGTTTTACCTGTGCGCCCGTTGGCTTCTTCGCTTATGCCACTATCGGTTAATATTATAGCTTTAAGTTTTGTATCTGTGTAGCTGTGTAGTAAGTAACCTGTAAGGCTACAAAGGCTTATAAAATTATGTTCATTTTTATTGCATACGTTAAACATAAATTGAGCATAAACGCCCATTTGATTAATTGTAAAACCATTAAAATTTATATGCTTAAAATCTCTATCTACAATCTGGGTTTTCCATATACAACCTTTTAAGTTTTTATAATGCTGCAAACTCCATCCGTTTTTATCACATTTTACAAAGCCATTTTTGTAATAAATAAAACTCTCGCATTTGGTATCTTCATTAAAAAAAACTTCGCCACATTTAAGTAACGATAATCTTTTTATGCTGCAATAATTTTCTGGAGCTTTGTATATTTTAGTTTTTAAATATTCTCGTTTTATACCTGCTGCAATAGTTTCTGGTAACGCATCTATATACCGCAAAAAATGGTCTTGTATCTGATGGGGCTGCACCTGTGTTATTATATTATGCTCTATTCGTATAAAACTAAAATCGCTATCCATATCAAAACGCCTATAACCTAACGAATAAATTAGCTGGTCAAATTTTACATAATCTATTTTCAAATCTGTAAGTAATTGCGTACCGTCTTGCATTTTATAAACTGGGCTATAAAATATAATCTCTTTATTATCGGTTGGGCTTAACTGTGCTTTATCATTCTTAGGCTTTAATTTGCTTGTATGGCTTACTTCATGCACTATTACATTGCTAACTTTTGCTAAAGCAAAAAGTGTATTAATATTAATGCCGGTGCCTTTACTTGCGCAGCATCTTTTATACTGCTCCTTACAAGCTGCAAAATCATATTTAGCGTTAAACTTACTTATGCTGTGAAAATAATTTTCTCCGGATGGCCCAAACTCACTGGCAAGAGCAAAGCCAATATTTAACCAGGCTTTGTATTCCTGTGTTATATCGGTGCTTGTACTTTCAATTTTTTGTATTAATAACTCAACCTCGTTTTGCTTCGTATTAACTGTGCTTTTGTTATATTTTAAATTATTCAGCAACTCTTTTTTTATCGGAACAGGCAAAATAAAAATTTCACTTTCTTGGTTATGGTGTAAATCCTTATCATAACTCACAAACATTGCCCGGCTTATATTGCTGCAAGTGCTATCTAAGTTTAAAGCATAATTAGCTTTGTAATACGCTTCTAATTCTTTGTAAATTTCTTTGTGCTGTGTAGGCTCTATTTTTACAATTACTTTTAATCCTGCACCTGTAGGGCTTGTAAAAACTGCAAAGCTGTGTACATCTTTTGCAAGGTGTGCTTTATCTTCTACAATATTTAAAAACGGATTTTTATCTTTATCAAAATCAATTTGTATTAACTCCGAGTGAGTTTGTAAGTCTTTATCTATACGGGTTATAAAAGTGCCAGATGTGGTAATGTTTGGAAGTAGTTTTTTTAGGTCTGTTTGTGTTTTTTTATTACCTGCATTTCTGATGTTTTCTACAAGTGTTTTATACGTGCCATCTTTAACACTCACTAAAAAATCATTAATAGAAATTTGCTTAATACTTTTGGTATCTGCAATACTTTTGTAAAATGAAACGTTGTACATTTGCTTTGTATAATTGAAAAAATAATTGGTAGTATTATGACCTACCATTTTTATTTAAAAGTGGCAACGTTTTACGTTGCCACTTTTTTGTAAAAAATCTATTGTATTATGTTTCGGGTATCGGTTTGAATTTGTAAGCAAACATTTAAAAGTTGGGAGATGTTGCTACACAATTCTACATACAAGGAAGCCTTGTAATTATCTTCTAATTCTCTGTTACCGATAGCATCTTTTAAAAGCCCAAAAAGTAAATTTTGATTTGCTTGCAATTCGTGCTTACAATTGTCAGGGAAAAAATAATAAATAGCATTACTTAAATCTAATGCAGTTTCAATATTCATTGCCGCAATTGGTACATTATCTTGCATCATAAAATAATGAAAATCCTCATTGCTTGTAACTGTGGGAGTGTTAGCCGCTTTAGTGGGCTTTACTTTAGCTGCATCATTAACCTGTAATGATGGGGCTTTTTTGGTTGGTTTGTTTTGCATTTTTAAAATAAAAAGTAAGGGGTTGCAAAACAAACCAAAATGAAGTGGAATATTTGAAAGGTGTTACCACACTTTCCCCCTTACAGTATGTTTGATGAAATAAAATTCGTGAGATATTCATTCGATTTGTTTTGCACTTCAAAAGTGAAATATTATTTTGATATAGAAAAATTTATTTTTAAAAAATATAAAAAAGCAACCAACTTTTAAAGGTTGGTTGCTTTCAAAACAATAGCTTAATCTCTATTAAAGAAATTTGCACCAATGTTTATTTCTTGCTCTACAATAGATTCCTCTGAACCATTGACAGTTAAAGAAATTTTGCCGCTTTGCTTTTGTTGTATTTGCCTTTTCTGTAGCAAATCATACTGTGCCTGTGCGGCGGCTTTGTCCGTGAATTGTTGGCTGTAACCTCTACCCTTTACAGTAAAAGTTTCGCCTGTTTTCTCACTCATAAAAAAATTTTATGTTTAAAAAATAATCGCCATCTCGCTCCGTTTGGCAGTGATAATTTTTAAAGTAACGTCGGGCAACGATACTATTTTTTGCAAAAAATTATTTGAGAGCCTTTAGTATTTCGGCTTTATTGTAGAATATTTTATTACCCATTCTTGTAAATGGTATTTTATTTTTATCTCTCCAATGTTGTAAAGTAGTAGTACTAATATTTAGCATTTTCATTACTTCATCACTGGTTAAAATCTTATCTTCTGGAGTAGTATTTTCGCTTAGTATTTTGCGAAGGGTTGTTTCTAACTGCGAAAAAAATTCAGGTAGCGGGATTGATATTAAAACGGTTTGCATTTCTTTTGGTTTATTCCACAAAGAAACTATATAAGGCAATTTGAGTATTGCCAAAAAGGGGTGTAATCTTTCTTAAAAAAGGGTACAAATTTATTCGTTAGGGTATAACTTTTCTTTCTCGTCTTGAATATCTTTTAATATAATTTCTAATTTTTGTATTGCATCTAAATATATTTTTACTTTAAACTGTTTTCCTTCATTCATATCTCCTAAAACTGTTTTTTTACTAAACCCTGATAACTCTTGAACGGCTCGTGCAATAGCTGAATCATTCTTTGGAAACAAATAATTTTCGGATTTTTTAAGTATTAAATGTAGTGTTTGCTTTTGCTCCCTTTGTTCTTTCGTATAATTTTTTCCTCGGTTGGTTCTTAATATTTTTTCAAGTGTATCATTTTCAATTGGATATATAGAAATTTCACTTTCAATTTGCTTAATGAATATTCTTAAGTCAAATAAATTATGCTCATAAGATTCATCATTATATTCTTCATCTTGAAAATCTTCACTTTTAAAAATTATCTTATTATTTGTAAGTTTCATGTATGAGTAAAGAAATTCGATGTTAGCTTTTACATCTTGTAACTCCATCAATATATTATACAAATCACTTTCTCTCTCATGTTTTTCTTGATACACTTTATTTCTAATATTTTCAAAATCAAAATTTGCAATTATTCGGTTCACTTTAAGGAGTATTTTTTGTGATTCCGAACTTGAAAGATTAAAATTCATTTGACATAATTTTAAAGTTTTTACTAATCTTCATCATTTCTTTTTTATTAAATTCATCATCATTTTGTATGTATTTCTTTAGCGTTTGAAAACTGCTATGCCCCACTACACGTCTAACAACTTCTTGCGGTACGCCTATTTGTATGCAGTTTGTAATAAAGCTGTGCCGTGCTACATGCCAGCTCATCATTTGCCATGCCTCATAAGTTGTTTCTGTAGCGGCTTTGTTTTTCTTTTGTACGTAATTAAAGCATCTTGTAAGCCCTGCTATTTTGCTTAACTCTTTTAAATATTCATTGCCTTTCTGGTTGCTTATTGTTGGCAAGGTTTGCCCATTATCCCAGTATTTATTTAGTAGAATTTGCAACGGCTCTATAACAGGTATTTTTACAAACTCATTTGTTTTTTTAGCAATTTTTATAATTACTCCTTCCTTTACATGAATAGGTTTTAAGGTTGCTAAATCGGAATAGCGTAAACCACAATAACAACCCATTAAAAACAGGTCGCAAACTTTTTGTAAACGTGGTTCAAATTCAAAATTTGCAAGGCTGTGTATCTCTGCCATTTTTAAAAAGAAATGGTCTTTGCCGTCTTCGTTTGTTATTTTCCATTTGCGGTAATGTAAAGCATCATTGTAACCTTTATCATTTGCCCAATTAAGAAACGTTTTTATGTTTTTAATATAGAAGCCAAAGGCATTATCAAACATGCCTAAAAACGCCCTAAACTGTTTATAAAAATCATCGTTAAAATCATTGAAGGAAAGTTCTATAGTTTGCGCAGCTTCATATTTTTTTAAAAAACTTAAAGTAGTGTTATAGCCTTTTACGGTTCGGGCTGCTCTATCAATTCCATGTACTTCTATAAACTTTGTAAAAAGTGATATTGGTTTAAATTCTTTTACTTCTACTGAATTAACCCAGGGCAAGAGCAAAACAATATTTTGCTTAGTAACAGGCTTGCCAATTAATTCCAAATTCAAAATTATTTTTTCAATATCATTTTGTTGTTTGTTTAAAAGGGAATTGAACGCTGCAAAGTTTGCCCGTGTACGCATTACAATTTGTTTATCTGCATCATTATCCCAGTGCTTTGGCTCTATGGCTTGCCCAGTGCTAATTCTAAACCTATTGCCCCGGTAGTGTATGGAATGAAAAATGGTTACTGGCTTTATGCCTGTGGCTTTATCTAAATTAAGGTTCAATTTTGCTCCCATTGGTAAAGTGGTATTCTTACCGTCTTACAGTTTAACTGACAGTTTTAAAGTTATATCAAAATTATTAAATTTTATTTAAATTGCCCTGAATCCTTACGCATGCTTATTTTTAAGGTATATTTAGGTGTAGGTAAATATATTTGAATATAGGCAAATTATTCCTTTCGTGGGCACCAGCAAAAATCCCTGCCTTGCTGCAGGGTTTTTTGTTTAATGATTTTATTACAATTGCCCAGATGGCGAAATTGGTAGACGCACTGCCTTCAGGTGGCAACATTCGCAAGGATGTGCAGGTTCGAATCCTGTTCTGGGCACATAAACGAACAAATCAAAATTGCATTAGGTTTGTTCATTTTTATTTTTGTTCACTACCAAACTCATTAACTCCACTTTTTATTAAATAGCAGCGTTAATTACAAATACAGCGTAAAAAATTATTAAGAAGAATTATTTTTACCCCTTCCTAAAATTTTACCCCTATAGTACCCATTATATTTCCTCTTTGTTGTTTTAAAACAGCATAAGTATTTTGTGCATTTTCTATACGGTATGGCACATCAAAATCTTTGGTAATTAGATGTACGTAGGTAAGGTCTATAAAGAAGCCTTTGTTCCTGTAACCCAGGCCACCACTGGCTGTTATCTTATTTGCCTTTGAAGGTGCATCTTTATAAGGGTTACCATAAAAGCCGCCGCCCAGTCTTATCATAAAAGTATTAAACTTTAATTCTCCGCCCAGCCTTGCATTAAAACTGCCTTTGTATATATTTTTTATAACAGCATTCAGTTGTTTGTAATAAGTTCTTTCATCATCTGTGGGCGTTTGTTGGTCGCTATTAAAACGAGTACCACTATGGTTTACATATTCCAGATCTGCAGATACAAAACCTCTTTGCCTAGTTACATCTTCAACCTCTCTAAAAACATACGCAGCGCTTATCAATGCTTTCCATGGAGATAATTGTGTGTATCTGCTTTGCCCTTTTTGGTCGTTTGTAAAAATATTGGAGTTTACATCAAAATTTTTTACTGGGTTTTCCAGTTCTGTATGCAAGTTTACCTGCCTTCTGTCTGTAAGCCCCATGTAGCTTGGGCTGTGTAATGCTATGCCCAGCCTTATGTATTCTTTTGGTTTATAAATGAGGCCAACTTTTACATTAAAACCCGCACCGGTAGTTTTAAAATTATCATTATAAATAAAGGAATTAAAATGATTGGTTTTGTTTGAAGACGTATCATTTTCTTTTACGAGTGTATTACTTTCGTAATTAACAATAGGCACACCGATAGTAGCACCCCATAATAATTTATCATTATTATTTCCTGCAAAACTTATGGCAAATTCATACAAACCGCCTTTAGTTCTTTTTGTAAATTCCTGTTGCAGTGCCTGCCCCGCACCTAAAATATATTCTGGAGCTGCCTTTATTTTTTGGATGCCATTACTGGTATCTATGTCTACTAAAAAAGTATACAATGCCGGTGCTGCTGTATAAGGTGCTACGGAATTTTTATTAAGCACATCATCTATAGAAAACCCTTTTTTATTGAGTGCTGCAAATTCATTTGCAAAAGTTTCGCTGAAGGAACTGTAATTATTAAGTCCTTTATAATGCACTATATTATTAAAGCTTGCATTTTGTGTAATGGCAATTGCAAGGGCATTGGTTCTGTTATCATAACCGCTGTTGTTTTTAAACCCAAGCACCACTCCAGATGGACCGAAAGAGAATATATTTTTCTTGTTTGTATACTGCCCTCCATCTCTGTAAGTGGCTTTTGTATTATTTAATAGAAAACCTGGAGTAATAGTAGCTTCGCCAGTTTTATAAAAACCAATACCTGCAGGGTTCACAAAAATGGACGTAAGATCTCCGCCTGTAGATCCCATAGCAGCACCACTAGCAAGGCTTCTGGCTGTGCCATTTTGCGGAAACCAACTATATCTTATTGCATCTTCGGGTATTTGCGCTATTATTTTTGTACTGGTTAAAATTAAAACCAGCAATATATTTTTTTTCATGTATAAATTTAATTGTACCCTTAAAATAAAATCGTAAAAGACATTAAAACACCATCTCTTTTGTAATATTTAAAAAACGAGCCTGGCTTGTCATCATTAATTTCCTCTGGAAGGCCTGCTGATACTGCCGCTTGCCGCAGGTGTAGGTGCGGGTGTACTATTTGTATTGCTATTCGTAGGGGGCGGGGTATAAGTACGATCAGTAGAACTTCTATTTTCGTAACTATTGTTTTTGCCCCTTGTTACATTGATATTGTTAAACCTGCCTATAGAAATACCCCTTACAGCGCTGGTAGATTTTGTAGAACTGTTTGTAGTTATATTACCGGTATACGAACTTAAATTGGTTGTCCGAATAGTAGTATTTTTTGGATTTACAAAAGTTACTGCACCAGAGTAAACAGGGTAGGGGTAATAATATGGATTGTAATAATATCCATAATTATAACCATAGCTATATGGGTTATAGCGATAATCGTAATCATAAGAATAATCTAGGTCTCTCCATCTTTTGTCATATACTGCCATCCGGATTTCTCTTTCATCAGTAGTCACATCCCGTCTTTCGTATCTTTCCTTATTATTTATTGTTGGTTTTGCTTTGGCGTAATATAAATCATCAGGAGTTTGCCCACTCTTATAAGCAGTGCTGCAACTTGCGGCGGTTATTATTATTACAATAAGTAAAATTAAATTGCTTTTCATGGCTTAAAATTTTGTAGGTTAAAGTTAATTCTAATGCGGCAAAAGATTTATTATTAGAGCGTGCAATTTTATTTTTTGCTGTTAAAAAACTGCTAATAGAATTTTTATTTAGCTGTTTTAATAAACTAAAGTAATACTAAATTATTTGAAGTAGAAAATAGCCTTACAGCTATGAGCCTGTGTTATGTAAATTAGTTAATACTTTTACTTCTGTTTCTTCATATTTTTATTAGATATCTTCTTTCTTGTAAATATGCTAAGTCAATATCTATACTTTCTTAGTACTACATAACTTTATCAAACTAATTAATTTTTTAGGTCAATAAAGATTGACCGCATAAACACTACAGTTCTTTGAAATGTCTAAATAAATTAGTAAATTTGTTCTAAATTATTTAGTTATGTTTTCAACTCTTAGCACATTTGAATTTCAAAGGCGTTTCACTAATGTGAAT
>JANXXM010000030.1 GCA_025350645.1 Ferruginibacter sp. | reverse complement strand
TTTAGAACTTCCTCATTGCTACCAGAAAGATCATAGCCATAACATTTTTGAAAATAACATTTACTGCTTTTTGCACCTTCGTTGGGCATAGGTGTAAAAGAAAATAAATTTTTTGGCATATTGGGGTGGCCATAAACCTGGAACGGTTTGTTTGTACCACGGCCTTCGCTGAAAATAGTGCCTTCAAAAAAGCAGGTGCTTGGGTATAAATAAATAGCTGCCATGTTTCTAAGGTTTGGAGAAGGATTTACCGGAAGAATATATGTTGTGTTGTGGGTATAATTTTGGCAGGTTATAATGGTAAGTTTAATAACGCCACTGCGCTTCGCAAAAATAGGGTTCTGGTCATAATCATAAGCAATCGCAGGCTGTTTTTTTGTGTCAATGGTTAGGTCAAAACCTTGCAGGTCCGTTTCTTCAATTTTATTTTCTCCTACAATCATTTGTGCATATTCCCCAATCGTCATCCCATACACAATCGGTATTTCCTGCAGCCCTATAAAACTTTTAAATTTTTTATCCAGCACCGGGCCATCTACATAAAAACCGTTTGGGTTAGGCCTGTCTAAAATCATCAGCGGTTTATTATTTTCTGCACAGGCTGCCAGCAAATATTCCAGCGATGATATGTAGGTATAGAAGCGAACACCTACATCCTGAATATCAAAAATCACCATATCCACATCTTTCAAATCTTCGGCTGTTGGCTTTTTGTGTTCCCCATATAAACTTATTATCGGTAGACCAGTGGCTTTATCTTTACCATCTTCTACATGTTCACCGGCACTCGCATTCCCTCTAAAACCATGCTCGGGCCCAAATATTTTTACAATATTAACGCCGTTTTTTAATAAAATATCTACCAAATGCGTATTACCCACCATACTCGTTTGGTTAGCAAAAACCGCTACAGTTTTGCCTTTGAGCATTGGTAAATATATTTGTAACCGATCTGCACCAGTAATAACATTTGTTTTTGTAGCAGGCTGGGCAATACAAAAAGCTGATAGTATTGTTGTAAAAATAAAAAGAATAATTATTTTTTTTCTCATGGTATCAAAGTTGCGCATTATTTTTAAAGGAGTGAATGTCGTTATTAATTAAATTACACCCGAAATCAAATTTTAGATAAAAGATATTAAACTCAAAACTTGTTTGAGAAAATCTAAGACTTTAAAATTGGAATAGCAATTTAACTTAACAACAATTAAACAATTAAATTATGGCAGAGGTTAAAAGCGGTGATGTTGTAAAAGTACATTACACCGGTAAGCTTGCAAACGGTGAGCAATTCGATTCTTCTACAGGCAGAGAACCATTAGAGTTTACAGTAGGTGCAGGGCAAATGATACCCGGTTTTGATGCAGCCATGCCGGGGATGAAAATTGGAGATAAAAAAACAGTAAATATTGCTCCTAAAGATGGGTATGGCGAAAGCAATGAAGATGCCATTATAGAATTTCCTAAAGAAAATGTACCGGCTGATATGAAGATGGAACCCGGCATGAGTCTTACTTTAACCAATCAGGAAGGGCAGCCTTTTCCGGTGGTAGTAAAAGAAATAAAAGAAGATATAATTATTTTGGATGCCAATCATTTTCTTGCAGGAAAAGAATTGGTGTTTGATATTGAGTTGATTGAAATAGCTTAGCTCAAAAAGTTTATGGCTTAAAAATAAATAGGTACAAAAAATAAATTATAAGGTAAAGCCACAAAAATATCTTTGTGGCTTTACGAATTTTTGGCAAAAAGGTTGGCCTCAATGGGCTAAAATGATCATTGTAAAAAAACAATATGATAGCAATAAATAAAGATGCGCTGGTACAAAGATTTATGCGGTATGTGCAGGTAGATACGCAGAGCGATCCGGAAAGTAACAGTTTTCCTACAACCGAAAAACAAAAAGATTTAAGTAAAATATTAGCGGCAGAATTAACAACAATGGGGCTTGCAAATGTGGAGCTGGATGAGTTTGGTTATGTATATGCAACCGTGCCGGGCAATAGTGATAAACAAAATATTCCAGCAATATGTTTTTGCAGCCATGTAGATACAGCGCCGGATTGCAGCGGTAAAAATGTAAAACCCCTCCTTCATAAAAACTACGATGGGGCAGATATCATTTTGCCGGATGATGCAACACAAATATTAAGCGTAGCAAAATCTCCCTATTTAAAAACACAAATTGGTGGTGATATCATTACTGCAAGTGGTACTACATTATTAGGTAGCGATGATAAAGCAGGCGTAGCAATTATAATGCAGGCAACACAATATCTAATGGACAATCCTACAATAAAACATGGTGATATTAAAATTGTTTTTACACCAGATGAAGAGGTTGGAAAAGGTGTTGCAAAAATAGATATGCAGAGAGTAGGCGCACAATTTGGGTACACGTTAGATGGTGGCGAAGCAGGTTCCCTGGAAGATGAATCGTTTAGTGCAGATGGCGCTACAATCACTATCCACGGGGTTATTGTACACCCTGGTTATGCAAAAGGAAAACTAAAAAATGCCATAAAAATTGCTGGAGAAATTTTAGATGCACTTCCAAAAAATGAGTGGAATCCAGAAAGTACCGAAAAGAGAGAAGGTTTTGTGCATCCTGTTTCTGTAAATGGCATTGCAGAAAAAACAACCATCGGTTTTATTGTGAGAGACTATACAAGAGATGGTTTGCTAAACCACCATGCACGCTTAAAAACTATTGCAGAAACCATAGTTGCAAAATACAACGGCGTTACCATGGAGTATGAGCAAACGGAGCAATACAGAAATATGAAAGAGGTTTTAGACCTGCATCCTGAAGTTGTTGCCAATGCAGCCGAAGCTATCAAACGCAGTGGGTTAGCTGTTATACAGGAAAATATAAGAGGTGGTACAGATGGAAGCCGGCTGAGTTATATGGGTTTGCCCTGCCCTAATATTTTTACCGGCATGCAAAATATACATGGCAAACAGGAGTGGATTGGCGTAAACGATATGATGAAAGCTGCCGAAACAGTGGTGCATTTATGTATGGTGTGGGAGGAAAAAAGTTAAAAATAAATTATGGTATTTGGTTTGGGGCTGTAAGCTAAGAAGCAATGTGGATCAGTTGTTCTGGCTATCCGTTACAATCTTTTGCTCGTGCCACACAAAAGTATTTCCACTTCTATCCCGCAGCCATTCAGCATTATTTTCTTAATCAGCGTGATATCAAAATTTTAAAAACTTGTAATTTTAAATAGTAATATACATTTTATGAAAGCAATTTATGTAACAACAATTTTAATGGTTTGTTTTTTTTCAACAACTGCTCAGTCTAAAAAAAGTGATGTATTAAATACTACTCAAATGGGCTTTTTCAAATTGAATACTACAATTCAAGAGATGGAAAAAGCATGTGGTCAAAAACTTACAATATCAAAAAATAAAGATAAATATGAGGATACTATTATCGTAAAAATAGACAATGTACCTTATGAACTTTTATTTCACCAGATGGCTGACTACGATGAAAAAAAAATAGCAGAAAAATGGATGCTGTTTTCTGTAAGTTCAGATGCAATAAAATTTAAAACTAAAAGTAATTTAGGTATAGGAAGCACAAAAAGTGAAATATTAAAAACTTATGATAAATTTAGTCTCAATATTTACAACGATTATTTATTTAAAGAGAAGGGTAACGCAAAAGATAAAATACAATATATTTCTTTAACCGATAATGATTTTGGTAGTAACATAATTTTTAAAACCGAGAATAGAATAGTAACTTCTATAAAAGTATCAATGTACGAAGGGGAGTAAGCAGGGCTTACAGCTCACTATTGTTCTTTTACAATTTTGGAGTTAGATTTTAAATTACACTTTTATAAAATCATCACCTGCGGTTATTATTTTATCATTATCTTGCTTATCAAATTTATAATTATGGATTTATTAAAAGAGTATTGGTGGTTCATACCCATTTTACTAATTATTTTCAGCGGTTTATTTACCGTAAACCAGGGTACCATTGCTGTTATTACCCGTTTGGGAAAATACATTGGTATTCGCCGCCCGGGTTTAAATTTTAAAATACCTTTTTTAGATCAGGTATATAAGCGGGTAAGCATACAAAACCGATCGGTGGAACTGGAGTTTCAGGCGGTAACGCTAGATCAGGCAAATGTTTATTTCAAATCTATGTTGCTGTATTCTGTACAAAATGAAGAAGAAGAAACCATCAGGCGTGTTGCTTTTAAATTCATTAGCGATAAAGATTTAATGCAGGCTTTAATAAGAACAGTAGAAGGAAGTATTCGTGCATTTGTATCTACCAAAAAGCAGGCAGAAGTATTAAATGTGCGCAGGGATATTGTGGAAAATGTAAAAGAACAGGTAGATGTGGCATTGGAAGGGTGGGGCTATCATTTACAAGATTTGCAGATAAACGATATTACTTTTGATGAAGCCATTATACAAAGTATGAGTAAAGTAGTGGCATCAAATAATTTAAAAGCTGCAGCAGAAAATGAAGGGCAGGCTTTGTTGATTACAAAAACAAAAGCTGCCGAAGCAGAAGGTAATTCTATAAAAATTGCAGCCGAAGCAGAAAGACAGGCAGCACAATTGCGTGGGCAGGGTGTGGCGCTTTTTAGAGAAGAAGTAGCAAAGGGTATGAGCCAGGCTGCATCAGAAATGAAGCAAGCAAACCTCGATACCAATGTTATTCTTTTTAGTATGTGGGTAGAGGCTATTAAAAACTTTGCAGAGTATGGCAAAGGCAATGTAATTTTTTTAGACGGCAGCAGCGATGGTATGGAAAAAACCATGCGGCAGATAATGGCCATGCAGCAATTGCAGGATAACAAATCTTAATAGAAAATAGGTTGAGTGCCCTGCAAACTGCAGGGCACTTTTTTGTATGTATTATTTTGTTTGTACAATTCCATGATATTTTATATTTGAACATTAACAATTCCTTACACGCTTTGTCATCAATCTTTCTTTTATTGCAACTCGAATAATATTACAAAACACAAACCAGGTAAATACTAAAACACACAATTATTATGTTTTATATTTTTTTACAAATAGACAGTACAGCCACTGCCGCAGCGGCCGCAATAAAAACAGAATCTGTTTTTGGAATGTTAAGCAAGGGCGGCCCTTTAATGATACCATTGGGTATTTTATTTGCCCTTGCAGTATATGTTTTTATAGAGCGGTTAATTGTTATAAGAAAAGCTGCAAAAATTGATGAAAATTTTATGAGTATCATCAGGGATCAGGTAACCAATGGCAATGTATCTGCAGCAAGGAGTCTTGCAAAAAATAAAGATAACCCGGTAAGCCGAATGATAGATAAAGGTCTGCAGCGTATAGGTAAACCTATTGATGCTATTGAAAAAAGTATGGATAATGTGGGCAAACTGGAATTATATAAAATGGAAAAAAATCTTACCATACTTTCTGTAATTGCACGCATAGCACCGCTGTTTGGTTTTGTGGGTACTATTGTGGGTTTGGTAATATTGCTAAAAGAATTTGCAACTATCAGTAACCCTTCTATTAGCCAGATTGCAGATGCTATGTACATAAAACTAATTACATCTGCCAGTGGTTTAATAATAGGTATGCTAGCCTATTTAGGATACAGTTATTTAGATACTCAAATAAACAGAACTGCAAACAAAATGGAAGCAGCCAGCAGTGAGTTTATAGATATTTTGCAGGAACCAACGAGGTAGATATTAGATACAAAATATTATACACAAAATATTAGAAGCAATACCTAAAACACAAGATGTATTAGCAACAAAAATTAAAGGCTGAATAGTAGACTTGAAAAACTGAAAATTATATAAGAAACGGTTTCAATAAATGCGTAATATTAATTGTAATATTTTACAGTATAAATTAAAAATTATTAATTGAATTTACAATGGGATTAAGAAAAAATAAATTACGGCAAGATCACTCAGAAGTGGATACAGGGCCGCTTAATGATATTCTTTTTATACTGCTCATGTTTTTTTTAATGATATCTACACTGGCAAATCCCAATGTAATAAAAATGAGTGTACCAAAGGCTAAGAGTGATACCAGGCAAAAACAAAGTGTAGTGGTAAGTGTTGATAAAAATAAAAATATTTATGTAGGTGCAAAAAAAATCATTTCTGATTCGCTTTTATCTGAACTAAAAAAATATATTAATGAAGGTGATAGTGTAAAACCTGCGGTAGTTATTAATGCTGATTCGTCTTCTGCCTGGGGGGAAATTGTAAAAGTAATGAAGGTAGCTAGAAAGCTTGGAGCTACTACATCTGCTACAGTAACAGGAGCAGACAAATAATATTAAAGCCCTTTTATCTGTTAACTATCACCATTCTTTCTTTTTCAAACATATCTTTTTTAATGGACGCTTTGTAATTTTTATTTAAAAAAAGAGCGGCTGTTTCTTTAGCCAAGTCTTCATGGGTTTCTAAAAATATCTTTCCATTTTTTTCCAGATGTTCATCTGCAAACAATAATATTTTTCTGTAAAATAATAGGGGGTCATTTTGCGGTACAAATAATGCAAGGTGAGGCTCGTAATGGGCTACATTTTTATCTAAAAATTTTTTTTCATTTTCTGGTATATACGGCGGGTTACTAATAATAAGATCATATTTTTTCAGTTGATTCCAATTATTTTCCTGGAGAAAATCTATTTCAATAAAATGTATTGCTGTGTTGTTTGCTACAGCATTTTCTCTGGCAATATACAATGCACCTGCACTTACATCAATAGAAGTTATTATTGCATCATACACATTTTTTTTTATAGCTATGGGTATGCAACCGCTTCCTGTTCCTACATCCAGTACTTTTTTAAAGGTAGATTTTTTTAAAAATTCAATCGCTTCCTGCACCAGTTCTTCGGTTTCGGGTCTTGGTATAAGAACGTGATCATTTACGCTAAATAATACATTGTAAAACCACGCTTGCCCGGTAACATATTGTACGGGTACGCCTTTAATCAATTTTTGTAAAACCTCATGCAGCTTTATTTCTGTAGCTGCATTAGTTACAATATTTCCATCTGTAATTATTTTTGATTTAGTGAACTTTGTAAAGTATTCAAAAATGATATTACTAATTGCTGCGGCTTCTCCTTTGTCGTTAATACCATCCAGCGCAGTAAGAAATTTTTTATAATTTTCCTTTATCGTCATCACAGCAAACATAGTTTATTTTTTCATGCTTATTTTTACTGCGTGACAGAACATTTTATATATATGGGCAGGTGCATAGAACTTGCAAAACTTGCCGCAGGCAATGCAGCACCCAACCCGCTTGTGGGTGCAATACTCGTGTATGAAAACCGTATAATAGGGGAGGGTTATCATGAGCAATATGGGCATGTACATGCCGAGGTAAATTGTATAAATGCAGTTTCTGTAGGTGATACTCAATTTATTCAAAAAAGCATATTGTATGTTTCTCTGGAGCCATGCAGTCATTTTGGTAAAACACCGCCCTGTGCAGATCTTATCATTAAAAATAAAATACCAAAAGTTATAATTGGTTGCCGGGACAGTTTTGAAAAAGTAGACGGCAGCGGTATTGAAAAATTACAAGCAGCAGGCGTAGAAGTTGTAGTGGGAATTATGGAAGCAGAATGCCTGGCCTTAAACAAACGTTTTTTTATTTTTCATAAAGAGAAGCGGCCCTATATTATTTTAAAATGGGCGCAAACGAGTAATGGTAAAATTGCTGCAGAAAATGCTGCTTCTCTAAAAATAAGTAATGATTTTACAAACAGGCTGGTACATAAGTGGAGAGGCGAGGAAGCCGCAATATTGATTGGAACCAATACTGCTTTGCAAGATAATCCTCTGTTAACAACAAGGCTTTGGGCTGGTAAAAACCCGGTAAGAATTTTATTGGATTACGATCTTAAAATACCCTTACATAATGAGATATTTAATGACCACAGCAAGACAATCATTATAAATAAAAAAGAAAATAAAATCATTGGATCCAATCATTTTTTTAAAACCGATGTTGATTTAAAATCATTAATGAGCATTTTGTACAACGAAAATCTTACCTCAATAATTATAGAAGGTGGCGCAAAAACATTACAATTGTTTATAGATACCGGATACTGGGACGAGACTCGTATTATCAAAAATAAAACGATGGAGGTACCTTTGGGAATTGATGGTCCTCAGCTTACCCAAGGTTTGCTTTTTAAAACCGAAAAAATATTTTCTGATGATATTTATTATTACACTAACCTAAAGCAGAAAAGAATTGATTAATTTTTACATAACTGTAGAACGGGAAGGAAAAGCAGAATTTAAAGATAAAGGCAGCAAATTTATTGGGTATATATTTCCATTTTCCAAAGCAGGCGAATTAAAGCCAATAATAAAAAATTTAAAAAAAGAACATAAAAAAGCTGTTCATTTTTGTTTTGCATATCGCATAGGCACAAATGGAAATACTTTTAGAAGTTCGGATGATGGTGAACCCTCCGGCACTGCGGGTAAATCAATTCTTGGTCAAATAGATTCCAAAAAAGTTATTAATGTTTTAATTGTGGTAGTACGTTATTTTGGCGGCATATTATTAGGGGTATCTGGCTTAACTAGTGCTTATAAAACCACAGCATCTTTGGTATTGCAGGTAATTCCTTTTATAAAAAAACCAATACTGGAAGAGTATCAGCTTCAATTTGATTATACACTTACAAATGATGTGCTGAAGGTTTTAAAACAATATAAAGTAGAAATTATAAAAATGGAAAATCAACTTTTTAATAACATTATTATAGGGTTAACTTTAAATAAAACAGAAGAGGTTTTGCAAAAGCTTAAAGATTTCAGGAACGTGGAAATTATAAAAATATTGTAACATGTTAAAAAAAAATGTGAAATAGTTTTTTTTACCTTAACATTTCTTTATATTTTTAAGTCTAATTGTTAAATAAATAATAAATGAGAAAAATTTCACTTATACTTATTTTATTGTGTTTTGTAATACTTGGTAAAGCTCAGCAGCTTTATACTACAAGCCAATACATGGAACATAATACTTTCTTAAACCCGGCAGCAGCAGGTATTGCCAATAAGAATATGGTTGGCGTATCTTACAGAAGTCAGTGGTCATCTTTTCCCGGTAGTCCAAAAACATACGTTGTTTATGGAGATGCGGTATTAAAAAAAATGAACTCCGGTGTAGGAGCTTACTTATACAGAGATGAAACGGGGCCTACTAGCCGTACTGGTGCTCAGGTTGCTTACTCATATCACATTATATCCAGAGACGAAAAAACAATTGTAGGTCTTGGCCTGGAAGCCAGGGTTTTACAATATGCAATAGATAAAGGAAAAATTTCTTCCGCATTGGGTTCAGATAATGTTTTGGCAGGTGCAAGTAATAAAGTATTAGGAGATGCAGGTGCCGGAGTTTATTTTACCAATCACAAACTAAGTATGGGCGCAGCAGTTCAGCAACTTATTCAAACCAAATTAAAACTGGCAAATGTACCCGGTGCTACATTGAACGGAGCCTTATACCGGCATTATAATTTTACCGCTAACTACAAAATTCAAACAGGAGATAATATTTATATTATTCCTAACGCTCTGGTAAGGGTTATAGAAAATTCTCCCAGTGAATATGAATTTGGTACTAAAATAAATTATCAGGATTTGATATGGGTAGCTTTCATGTACAGGGTTAAACAATCTTATAGCTTACAGGTAGGTTTTAAAATGGCAAAAAAACTTGCCTTTACGTATAGCTATGATGCATACAACACTCCCATAAGCGCTTTTGATGGTGGATCTGGTGCGCATGAGGTAGGTTTACGATTTGACCTTGATAAATAAATATTCTTACTACCAGTTGACTCAGCAAAAAACATATAAAACATTCAAAAGTTTCTACCCTTTTTATTTGTCTCAGCACATGGATAACACAAATCGGGTATTGCATTTTTGTGGTACAGCACTTCTAATACTCTGTCTTGTAACAGGTATTTTTACTGGTATCTGGTGGTTGTTTGCTATTATACCAGTGCTTGGGTATGGTTTTGCATGGGTGGGTCATTTTTTTATTGAAAAGAATAAACCCGCCACTTTTACTTATCCTTTATATAGCCTCGCAGCAGATTTTGTAATGTTCTGGCATACAATTGCAGGACAAATTAATTCCAAAATTAAAGAGGCAAAAATAATTTATTCAGATAATAACCTCAACCAATAAAATTTTAACTATGCATAATTATACCTCTACTAAAACCCCGGCTTTTTTATTTGATAAACTGAGTAAGGCGTTTTTAATAACATTTGCATTTCTTTTTTCTTTTGCTGCAGCAAATGCACAGGTGCCAGCAAATGATGAACCCTGTAATGCAATAGCACTTACGGCTAATGCGGTTTGTACTTATCAAACATTTTCTACTGTAGATGCCAGTTTATCTACAAGTGTTCTGCCCGTGCCAGATCTATTACTTTGTGGAAATCTTACAGACGCAGATATATGGTTTAAAGTAGTAATGCCTGCCAGTGGTTCAATTACCGTAGATTCTAAAAGTACTGGTGGTGCAGGATCCATGAGTGATGGAGCGATGGCTATTTATACTGGCACATGTACAGCAGGGGTACCTGCTTTTACCGAAATAGCCTGTGCAGATGATGGAAGTTCCAATGCAAGTTTTCCTAAACTTACTGTAAATCAACCAGCGGGCAGTACAGTTTATATAAGGTTTTATGGTTTCGGTGGAGAAACTGGCACTTTCGGTATTTGTGTAAAAGCTGCACCAGCACCTCCGATTAATAATAACTGTTCTGGTGCAATTGCATTAGGGGTAAACCCTGATTTTAGTTGTACGTTAAATGCTGTAGGTACTACTGTAGCCGCAAATCAATCTCCAACTTTACCAAACCCAAGCTGTGGTACACCAGGTGGTTACAATGATGATGTGTGGTATACTTTTGTGGCCACAAATGCAAAACAAAGAATTTCACTAACCAATATTACCGGAAATTCTACCGCTATGACATTTAGTGTTTTTAGTGGTACTTCCTGTACAAACCTTGTAGAAATAGGATGTAATACCTCTAATCTTTTAAACATGACTGGTCTAATAGTGGGGGCTACCTATTATATTCGTGTTTTTACTACTTCTGCTACACCCGGGGATGAAGCTAATTTTACAATTTGCGTGGGAACTCCACCACCACCACCCATAAATGACGAATGTACAGCAGCTATTACACTTCCCGTAAATCCAGATTTTAGCTGTACATTAAATACTAATGGAACTACTGTAAGTGCAACCATATCAAATAATTTACCAGACCCGAGTTGTGGCGTAAATGCGGCATACAACGATGATGTGTGGTATAGTTTTGTGGCCACCAGTACTACACATAGAATTAGCTTATCTAATATTGCAGGCGGTACTACAAATATGGTGTTTACCGTTTATAGCGGCACTTGTGGTACACTCACAGAATTAGGTTGCACACTTACGAATACATTATATGTAAATGGCCTTACAGCGGGTAATACTTATTATGTAAGAGTTTTTACAAATTCATTTGATAATAATATCAACGCTACTTTCAATATTTGTATAGGTACACCACCACCACCACCTGCAAATGACGATTGTACTGCTGCAGTTAATCTAACAGTAAACCCTGATTTTAACTGTGCTTCCTTTGCTAATGGTACAACAGCCGGAGCTACACTCACCCCATCAATACCCTTACCTACCTGCGGTACAGCAAATGGGTACAATGATGATGTTTGGTACAAGTTTACCACTGTTGGTGCAAACCACAGAGTAGCCCTTACCAATATAACAGGAGATGTAACTGACATGGTTATTGTAGCTTACAGTGGTAGTTGCGGTACATTGTCACAAGTGGGTTGCGCAGCTTCATCTAATATTCTGGATCTTACCGGGCTTACCCCCGCAACCACCTATTATGTAAGGGTTTATACTAATACTCCTACATTAAATCAATTTGCAAACTTTAAGATTTGCATAGGAACAATACCACCACCACCTGCTAATGATAATTGTGCCAGTGCCGTGCCTTTAACAGTAAACAGCACTTTAACGTGCACTGCCACCACAAATGGTACAACGATAAGTGCTACTCAGTCTGCAGAAACTCCAAACCCAAGTTGTGCTGTTACTAATGCTAATAATGATGATGTATGGTTTACTTTTGTAGCAACAGGTATTAAGCACAATATTACGCTTTCCAATATAGGTATTGGTGGTACAACAGGAATGGTTATACAGGCTTATGGTGGTACATGCGGTACACTCATACTCGCAGGGTGTGCAGTGGCAAATACACTTAATCTTACAAACCTCGTTCCTGGTAATACTTATTATGTAAGAGTATTTACCTCTTCTACCCAGCCGATAATCAGTACTAATTTTACAATATGTGTAAGCACACCACCACCTCCTGGCCCTGGTGAGGTTTGTTCATTATCTAATCCATACTGTTCTACTGTAGGTCCTCTCAATAGTCCTACTGGTCAGCCTTCTTTGGGAGGTGGCGGAGTATTTGGGTGTTTGGGTAGTACTCCCAATCCTACATGGTACACTTTTCAAATTGGTACGCCAGGTACATTAATTATAAATATGAGCCAAGTTACACCAACTGGTACACCTATAGATGTTGATTATGCGGTATGGGGGCCATTTACAAGTACTGTTGATGGTTGTACTCAGGTTAATAGCCCTAACCCTACCATTACGCCTGTTTCCTGCAGTTATTCTACTTCTGCAAATGAAACAGCAACGATCCCCAATGCGCTTACGGGTCAGTTTTATATTATGCTCGTAACCAATTTTAATGGTCAGGCAGGTACTATTACTTTTAGCACTCCTCCATCTGGCTCCACAGCCACAACAAACTGCGGTATTGTAGCAACAGCATCTAATAATGGTCCTGTTTGCCCATCAGGTAGTTTTAATCTTACCGCCACTTCAAATAATCCCAGCGCTACATTTGCCTGGGTAGGGCCAGCTGGTTTTACTTCTACAGTTCAAAATCCTACAGGTATTGCAGCACCGGCTACTGTGGGAAGTTATACTTATACAGTTACTGTTACACTAGGTACTAATAGTTTTACTTCAAGCACTACACTGGTAGTAGGTGTACCTGCAGCACCAACAGTAGTATCTCCGGTTACATATTGTCAAAATAGCATACCACCAGTATTAACTGCTACAGGTACAAACCTTATTTGGTATGGTACAAATGCAACTGGTGGTACAGGAAGTGCTACAGCACCTGTACCATCAACTACTACTGTTGGGAGTACAACTTACTATGTGAGCAGTGGCACTGGCGGTAGCTGCGAAAGTCTTCGTGTGGGTATTACTGTGAATGTGGTAGCTACATTACCAGCACCCGGCGTAACAAGTCCCGTGCTTTATTGCCAGGGTATTACAGCCACACCACTAACCGCAACAGGCACGGGTTTACATTGGTACACAGTAGCAACAGGTGGTGTTTTCACAACCGTTGCACCCACGCCCATTACCACAACCCCAGGCAGTGTAAACTATTATGTTTCTCAAACTTCTGGTACATGCGAAGGACCAAGAGCTCAAATAACGATTACAGTAAATCCTACACCTGCTGCTCCCATATCAACATCACCGATTTTATATTGCCAAAACAGTTCAGCATCAGTACTTACAGCTACTGCGGCCGCAGGTAATACACTAATATGGTACGGTACAAATGCAACAGGCGGAACGGGTACAGGCATAGCGCCAACACCCTCTACAACCACAGCAGGCAACACTATATATTATGTAAGCCAAACCAATGGTACATGCGAAGGACCAAGAGCACCAATAACAGTAAATATTACAGCAACACCCACCGCACCAGCAGCGACAGCTTTTACTTATTGTGTAAATTCTGCTGCTGCCCAGCTTACAGCTACAGGTACAGGGCTATTGTGGTACACTGCGGCTACAGGCGGGTCAGGAGTTACAACCGCACCAACACCAATAACTACAACTGCAGGAGTATTTAATTTTTATGTAAGCCAAACTGTGAGTGGTTGTGAAAGTAACAGAACTCAGATAGTTGTAAACATTGTATCTAATCCACCGGCACCAGTGGTGAGCAATCCAGCACCATATTGTCAGAATAGCACGGCTTCAGCCCTTACGGGTACTGCACTTACAGGATTTAGTTTATTGTGGTATGGCACAAATGCAACCGGCGGAATAGGCACTGCTACCGCACCAACGCCTGCTACAACAACAGTAGGAACTACTACTTATTATGTCAGCCAGTCCAATGGTACTTGTGAAGGACCAAGAGCGGCCATTGTAGTAACAGTAAATACAACAGCACTTGCACCTGTTGTAATAACACCAGTTCCTTACTGTCAAAATGCTACAGCAATAGCACTGGTACCCAATGGCACAGGATATACATGGTTTACCAGCGCAACTGGTGGAACAGGCGCAGCCACAATAATTCCTCCAACAACAGCGGGTGGTACAACGCCATATTATGTAAGCCAAACAGTGGGTGCTTGTACAGGGCCACGTGCAATAGTAAATGTTGTAGTAACTCCTACACCTTTAACTCCTGCAGTAACTACACCAGTTCTATATTGTCAAAATGCCACACCAATAGCTTTAACAGCTACAGGAACTTCCTTACTTTGGTATAGCAATGCAACGGGTGGTGCTGGTAGCGCAATCGCTCCAATTCCTTTTACTGTTGCGCCAGGTTCTGTTAATTATTATGTTAGTCAATCTACAGGAACCTGCGAAGGGCCTAGAACATTGATAACGGTGACTGTAATTGCTACACCAGTAAAACCTGTTGTAACTACTCCTATAAACGTTTGCCAGAATGGTACAGTAGTATTAAATGCAACGGGTAATTCATTGCTATGGTATGCTAATGCTACAGGAGGCACAGGAACTGCAGCAACACCTAATGTATCAACCGCAACTGCTGGCACATTTTCTTATTTTGTAAGCCAGTCTACAACAGTAAATTCTTGCGAAGGACCAAAAGCAGAAATTGTGGTAAATGTAAAACCTGCGCTTGTAGCCAATGCCGGTCCTGATGTTATTATTAACTATGGTCAATCAACACAACTTAACGGAACGGGTACTACAGGAGGAACTTATTTGTGGACAGCTAATATTTCACCTTTAACATTAACCCCAAGTGCTGTTATACTTAACCCTGTGGCTACACCATTACAAACAACGGATTATAAACTAACGGTAACAGACCCTACAGGAATATGTACTGGCAGTGCTACTGATATAGTTACCATTACAGTAATTATTAATTGTGTAGATGTAAAAAATGCATTTAGCCCCAACGGTGATGGAGTAAACGATACCTGGAGAGTGTATGAGCAATATGTTTGTTTAAAAAATATTAAAGTAACCGTATTTAACCGCTATGGTAATAAAGTATTTGAATCGGTAGATTATAGAAATGGCTGGGATGGGCGTTTTAAAGGCAATCCTTTGCCAGATGGAACTTATTATGCTGTATTGGAATTTACACTGCTTGATGGAACAAAAAGATTTGTGAAAAGTGATGTTACCATCTTAAGATAAAAATTTGAATTATTTAAAATACAGGGCCTCCTTTTTGGGGGCCTTGTATTTTAAAATGCTTTGCGGTAATTTTAATTGTAAAAAATGAATGCAGAAGAAGTAAGATTATACGTGTTAGAAAAAGAGGGGGTAACAGAAAGTTTTCCTTTTGGGGAAAATACAATTGTATTTAAATGTGCGGATAAAATTTTTTTATTAATGGCGCTGGATGCAATACCGTTAAGTTTTAATGTAAAATGCAATCCTGATAAAGCAGTGGAATTAAGGGAAGAATATCCTGAAAATATTTTACCTGGTTTTCACATGAATAAAAAACACTGGAATACCATTTTACCAAAGGGTTTAAAACAGGAATTGATAAAAGAGATGATTGATAACAGCTACCAGTTAGTAACAAAAAAGAAAAAAAGGGGAATATGAAAAACAGTTTTATAATTATATTTTTAATAATACTGGTGGCAGCGGCATTTTATTTTTTGGGTAAAAAGAACGGAAGTAATACCACAAAAGTGAACGTTGTACAAAATATGGAACTAATAAAAGAAATTGCGGAATTATCTGCTTTAAATGTAAGCGGAAATACTACACTTAAAATTACAAATGCATTAGATGATGGGGGTTACTGGAACAAATTTAAAAATTATTTTGTAGAAAATACTTTGCAGATAACCCTGCCTTATGATGCCAAGTATGGTGTGGATATGAGTAACCAAAAAGTAATTATCAATACCAAAGATAGTACTGTTATAATTTATTTGCCCAGTTGTAAATTGCTTAGCCTGCAATTAAGGCTGGACAAACTGGAAACAATGACGCAATCCGGATTACTAGCCGGAGCATCTGTAGCAGATCTTGTGAAAGCCGAAAAAAAATTGTATACGGAAGCGTTAACCAGTTTACAAAATGAACAAAAATATATTAAAATAGCAGAGGAACATATCAGCTTTATTTTAGGAAAATACTATCAACCACTGGGTCTTAAAGTAAAATGTGTTTATGGAAACATTGAAAAACCTTTACCATAATTCTATTTTTTTGAATAATTTTAAACCTAAATAATTTTTCTTTTTATGAACCAAAACGAAAAGTTTTCTGTATACGCAAATGAGCACTAACGTTTAGAAAATGAGATATGAAACGTAAAACTGAAAGCATAGTTTAGCAATGCATTCCCTATGGGAATTGATGGCGACTTACCCCCGTAAATTGAAAATCAATTTTTAAATGGTGGTTATTTATCTTATTATCTTTTACTAAAAACTGGCTATGGAATCAACCAGTTTTGTTGTGCAAGTATAGCATTTTCATAAAAAAAAGATGCCCTTCTATGACCCTTGCTGTTAAGCCATAGCCACTCCATCCAGTTGGTTGTAATGCACGCAACACCAAAGTTTTTTCTGCCCACTTCACTTTCCTGTTCAGTAGGATTATCAGTTTCAAACTCAGCAGGCACTCCACTTACAGGTGTTGTTGTTTTAGAAGAAGGAGATTCTTTTCCCAAATAAATTTTTCGGCTGCTCATGGAGCTTTTTGCCCAGGCTTCATCAGCAATATTATCTGTATGATGAAGAGAAGCACTTCCTGCAATTCTTATTTGTACTCTGCCATGCATGTCGTAAAACAAACAGCTTATTTTATGATTGGCTTGTAATTCTTTCCACTTTCCACTTCTAATATCTGTGTGAAAAAAAATCGTCTTTTTTGCAACATCAGCTTTTCTTAAAACTACAATACGGCTGTTTATGCCATGCTCATTTACATTACTTACTACCGGGTTGTGAAAGGGGTCTTTTGCCCTAAGTGCTCCGTTAAAAATTTTTATCCAGCAATCTTTTTCAAGATCTTTTAAACTATAAACAATCCCATCAATTAAAACCGTATCCATAAAATATTTTAAATTTTTTACAAAGTAAATTGAAAATATTTTAACTGAATAATAAAGAAAGGGATTTGAAGAATAGTCTTTTTACAACAATATAAATTGAGGACCAATAAAATGTTTTATAAATTAAATTATTGAAAATTTATTTTATTACTCTATAGGAATAGCGGCTTTACTATCTCTAAACAATAAAATATATTGAAAAGCCTCAATGGTATTGCTTTGCGGGTTTGTAAATTTGATAGATTGAAACCTTTTTACTTCTGCCAGTAATTTTCCGGTAGCAAAAGGGCTTCCTATATTATCTAATTTAAAAATTACCGTACTATTTGCAGTAGTAACTGTTTTTAGGTATTGTATCCCATCAATATTCATCATGCTGTTATCATTGCTAAGGTCAAATGGGATATATTTTTTTGAAGGCGGAAATTCAGGATTGTCATTTTTAAGTTTTTCCACATAACTGGGAGGCATCATCTGTTTTAATTGAGCTATGTATGGCAATAATGTTTTTGATTGTAGAGCCATCATTTGAATAGAAACTATTTTGTTTTGTAAACCTATATGGTATTTTTTTAGCAGTGCCGCAAAGGGCATAGATTTTTCGTAGCCAGCCTGCAGGCAATGATAGTAACCTAAAAAACCATACATTTTTGTTTGTCCAGGGAAAAGTTTTTTATATTACTCTCTACATTTTTATACATAAAACTAT
>JANXXM010000025.1 GCA_025350645.1 Ferruginibacter sp. | reverse complement strand
TCCTTTGCAGGGTTTAGATCTAGGGTTTTAGCAAAGGTGACCGGGTTGACAGTTTTACAGTTTTTAAACAAATTTATTTACAACAAACCAGTAGGCAGAGTAAAGCATACACTTGCTGATTAACTCCGCCAACGGGTTAATATACTAATTATAAGCACAAAGCAAAACCCTGTGATCATGCTTTATCCCAACCCGGTACAAGATCAATTGGTAGTAAGCGGCCTGCCAGGCAAAGGAGATATTATAATAAAAGATATTGCTGGCAGAACAGTTATAAAACAAATAGCAGCAAGTGCACAATCCCTTACTATAAATGTTTCTTCGTTAAATAAAGGCACATACCTGCTGCATTATTTTGATGGAAGAGAAAATACTGTTGCAAAATTTTCTAAACAATAATTTATTGCTTTATAAAAATGTTTAAAAGAAAAAGGTTGGGCATTGTTATAATGCGCCAACCTTTTTCTTTTTTAATATACTGTTATTACCCTGGCATTCTGGTTATATATTTTTCTATCTGTTTTATTTGATCTACAATTTGCGGCGTGGTAGGTTTAAAACCTTTTGCTTTTCTAAAATATTCTTTTGCTGCCCTAAACTCTCTTTTGTTCATCATAATAGAGCAAAGCTGCAGGTATGCTGCGGCACTGTTTTCATTATCTGGTAGGCCTGCACGTATAGCCTGGCGTATATAAGCCTCTGCTTCTTTTTGATTTCCTTTTTGCATAGCCAGCATACCCAGTTGTAATCTGTTGGGACCTTCTGCCTGTTTGGTAAGCGCACCACCGCCCAGTTCCAGGCTTTTCTTCATGTGTTTTTCTGCAGTATCAAAGTCCTGGCCCACCATAGCAAGATTTCCTTTTATAGTATAGTAAACAGAACGCATGGGCTTTATAAGCAACCCCGGAAAAATAATAGAATCCACTACTTTTTTAGCCCCTTCCATATCGCCAGCCTCCATGTGAGATTGTATAAGGCGCATAGGCCCAAATAAAAAATGCCCGGCTATAAGTACCACAGCAAGAAGGTATAAAATAAATGATGGCCAAAAACTGGTTTGATAATTAACAAAAATAGCCATAGCCAGTAAAAAAATGCCCAGCCATAAGCGGTATTTAATAAGGGTGTTCATCCACTTCATACATAAAAATTTGGTGAGTAAAGATAGCCAGAGATACGATATGTATACCCGAAGATTTAAGATTGGGTTTTGGAGGGTTAAATTCCTATTTTTGCAATCTTAAATTTTGACATATACTGCTATAAGTAATATCAGTTTGTACTAATACATCATTAGCATATTAGTGTTTTAAATAGAGGTCCCGTAGTTCAATGGATAGAATAGAAGTTTCCTAAACTTTAGATCCAAGTTCGATTCTTGGCGGGACCACCGAAAGAGACTTCAAGGAAAAATCACCTTGAAGTCCCTCTTTTTCTCCCCCTGCAATTCCCTTCAGACGGGCATTTAGAAGAAATACAGAATTCAATTGTGTGGTTCGAGCCTGGTCTTTTTGCTTAAAATTTAACTGCATACGATTTTATTTTTTTAGATAGCGTAAATAAATTAGGCTTACTACCGCAAGATTTGAATCGCTTAAAAGCGATTAATCCTTCTAAATCTTTCATCTTTATTTTTCAGGCTACTAAAGCCGGAACTTTTCGTGGGGATAAGACTTTTCAGCATGATGTTGATATTGTTATTGAAGTGCCGGAAAAAGGTAAAGCAGTGCAGATGGGGAGGTTTAATCAGGGTGGGGAGATGGAGGTGTTCTAATTAAATCTGTACACTGATGGTTACAAACAAATCGGCAACGGAGAACGGAGCAAAGCAACAACCAAGGCGGATCGACCTGTAAATAACCACTTTTATTCAATAGGTAAAGTGGATAATAAATTAATTAAAGAATTATCTAAATTTTTTTTTAAGCATTAATTTAAGGTTTCTAAAAAAAACATCTGCATTTTTTTCGAAAACAAAATATTTATGATACCAACCATTGTTCCCACTCAAATTAATTTCAAAACAATCAGGTTTCCATTGTAGCTGCAGGGTAATTATCTTGCCTCACTTCATCTGTAACCACGGTTCGTATATTTGCGGCATGGTCTTTTAAAAAATAATCAAAAGCCCACACCGCACCAGCCACAGCTATTTGCCTTAAGTTTTTGACACAGGTGTTTTAAGCCTAATTTAATTATTTAATTTTTTGATATTGCTTCCAATCTATTTGGCTCGTTAAATAAAAAGAGTATATTAAGCTGACCACTACCAATATAATAACTAATAATACTAACCACCCTCCAATAATATTCTTATTCTTAATTAATTTATCAAACTTCTCTATAATTAATTTCCACTTATTTTGATGCTCAAAAAAATAATAGTTTAGGGCAATGGTTGAAACAAGATATAAGCCTGTTAAAAAATTATTGTCAAGCAAAGTTGTATAACGATTTATAAAAACTGAATAATACATTCCTACAGAAAAATATAACGCAATTTCTAATATTATTATTAGCATTATTGCTTTCCATTCACTCCAAAACTCAGGTACTGAAACATTTTTTATGAATTTGTATATTTTATAAAATAAGAAATGATAGACCTCTTTAATATTCATAATAACATTAAATATTTAAAAATCCCGACCCAGCATAATTGAGCACTTGCCTTTGTGACTGCATATCTTGCTACTTCTCCAGTTTTAATTATACAGTCAACCATACATCATGAATCAAAAATCCTAAAACAAATAATGCTTAATAAATCCAAAATAATCTATGCC
>JANXXM010000166.1 GCA_025350645.1 Ferruginibacter sp. | reverse complement strand
CAGCGCTAGAAATACTGGAATCCGCATTTTCATACAATACGAATGAACTTTTGCTTACCTCATCTCTTAATGAAATAACTGATGCTGTAGAAGCTGTAAAAACGCAGGCAAAGTTGCTATTAGAAAATTCTTAAAATTATTTATGTAACTTTAATATATCACATGAATTATGCAATTCAATTATTGATAAAAAAGAATCGTGCATCAATAATATTATTGTGGTTTTTTGGGCTACTAATGATCTTATTTTTGATTGTACCTTCTTTCAAATTAAATATTGTAAGATTTATTTTTGCTAAAAATATTGATACCGTACAATTATCCGTCATTAAAAATGCTGCTGTTACTTCAAAACTAAATCCAGATCCTTTTTTAAAATCTACTGCTACTTCAAACGCTTTTGTATTTGTAAATATTAATAAGAAACATTTTCTTACAAGGTTTGCCTCTTTCGTATCCAACGAAGAAATGGATATTATGGAAAAGAATTTAAATACTGCTAAAAAAAGCCAGCAGAACGTATTGGCTATAAAAAGAATAAGCAGCGGGGCAAAACAAAAATATGTTGAAAAAAATAAAGAAGATTTTTTTATAAAACCCGTACCCAGATAATGAAACAAATATTTTTACATTTAAAATATACCCGGTTCATTTTTTTATTTACGGGTATTCTATTATTTACCTCATGCTTAGGGCCTAAAAAAGCTATGCTTAAAAAACTTGCAAATGATGCTAAACAAGTGCAGGTAATGGAAAAAAAAGTACTACAGCATATCAGCAATAAAAAAAGTGAAAAACTGGATGATGGCAGCATAGATTCTATTATAAATACAAATATAATTAACAGCCTTGCCCGGTATAATAACCAGCAGGATACTGCCGCTGCAATTATTAATTTTATGGAGCAGGCTGCTGCCAGCAGAAGAAATTATAAAAAAAGCCTTGGGCAGTTACAGTTAAAAGAAACCACACTTACCAATTACATTGCTGCAGCTGCAATACGGCTGCGTCGTTACACATTAATAAGTGATGGCCTGGATATTGCCAAACAAAATGAATTTGACCTCGGGGCTTTTTTTGGCCCCGGTAAGTACAAGATACCAGAAGACAAAATAGATATTGCCTATGCATCTTTTAGCCCGATTATTGATTCGCTCATTACATTTTATAACAAATACGATGATGTAAATAAAGTAGCTACCCTAGTCATACTTGGGTTTGCAGATGGGCAAAATTTTAATACAGAATCTGATGTGTATTTAGAAACTGCCCAGCAAATAAAAAATGAAAACCCTCCGAAAGAAATTGTTAATCAAAAATTATCTGAGTTGCGGGCAGAAAACCTTGGCAATACCATTGAAGCTATTCTTAAAAAAAGAATAAAGGGATATGATGAAAAAAATCCTGATTTCCTTTTTGCTGAAAAAGGGAAGGGTGAACAATATCCTAATAATAAAATAAAAGACTATAAAGACGACGATGAAAGAAGAAGGGTTGTATTGTTTTACTGGAGTATTCTGCCAAAAGAATAACCCGTTGTGGAATGAATAACTGCATTTTTTTATTTTTCAATTATTTTAAACTGATTTAAAACAGTTTCGTCGAAATTATGAGCGCTTTCACCGAAACGCTGAAGATGTTTATAATATAAGTTTCTATTTTTAAATTCTACCAGAGAAATAGTTCTCTTTTTTATAAAACACTATTCGAAAGATATTTTGTAACTGTCTTTGAAATATTTAATGCTTTTATCATGTTTTAAGAGTTAAACAGATTAACCACCTGACTAAAATCTTACACAAAAGTATTAAGTACCGCAATAATAAACATACGCTGCAGTTTCCCCCTGATTTTTAATATTTCTGAAACCATATTTTTAACAGGGTTGAGATTACCAGAACGTCATAAATACTTAGTTTATTTATATCTAGTTTTAAAAACTGTAGTTTATTTTATCTTTTATTGCACATTAAAAAAGACAGTACACAAAAGCCGCCTTCATAACATGAGGCGGCTTTTTATTTTCTCCTGCTTATAATTATACTTTTCTCTCTATTTTTTAATGCTCACTTTTCAGGGAAACTGTAATCTTTTTCTCTCTTATCAGAAAATGTAAGGGAAAATTTACTCATTAAAAAAGTACTATTGAACAATGCCCAGCATATTACAAACCTCGGCGTATGTTTTTGCAGTAAGATCTACAGGGGTAGTACTGCCCGGTATCATTACACTATGCAAATCGCCGCCGTTAGATGATCCGTTAGCCATTCTGCCACCGGCCACTAAACCAGGTATAAGCACATAACGATACTCCAGGCCTTGAGGAAGATTAACCAATACTGGTTGCCCTGGATAAGATTCTGGCACAGCACTAGTAAACCTGCAGGTATTATAAGTATGGCGGTATACAAATATTTTATTGAGGTTATAAATACAGTTTACCTGGTTTGTAGCACCGCCAGCATCTGACACATAAGGCAACTGAATTGCACCAATAAAAAACAGAAAAAAGGAAATGAAAATAATTATAATGTTACCTGTAAGCCAATACCATCGTTGGTTATGCCAAATTGCATCTTTAAAGAAATGGCATCCAGTTTACTACTGTGCCTGGCATGTATACTGTACATTATTGCATCAAAAAGTAATAATACTCCGCCCTGCAGCATGATGCTTTGCCCATAACCTTTTAGTTTTTCAGGATTTTTTGTACTGTTTTTGGAACGTTCTTTAATATATGCTCCCCCGGCAATATACGCCACATCTAACCCGGCATTAAACAGAAATAATTTTTCTACACCGCTTTGTTTTTTTAATGTTTGTGCAAATGAAAGTATGCCTTCTTTTTTTTGAATGAGTGCACCAATGCCTGTAATGCCAAGGGTTACGCCATTCCAGATGGCATTCATCTGGTGAAAATATTTATTACTTCCATTTGACTGCGATGCAGCAATACTGCCATAAATAACATTGGCAGCAGCATAAGAGGACAGTATTTTTAAACCAGTATTACTTATTTTTTGCCGCTGTATATTATAGGCAGTAAGTGTGGTTTGCTGCCCAAATAAATGAAAGGAAAAGGCGAGTATAACGCTAAGGGTAAAATTTTTTTTCATGATTACATAAACGAGAATATTCCTGGGACGGTTTAATACTGTTGAACTGTTTTTTATTCGGTATAAATTATGTTTATTTTAATTCTTTAATTTTTATAAATTTATACAATTATTATTTTGCTGCCTGATCGTGCAGATAATCTTTTCTTTTAAGTTCAAAATTTCTGCCAAGATAAAGCCTGCGCACCTGCTCATCTCCCGCAAGTTCTTCTGCAGTGCCATGTTTAAAAATACTTCCATCAATAAGCAGGTACGCTCTATCGCAGATGGATAGCGTTTCATTTACATTGTGATCTGTTATGAGAATTCCAATATTTTTATACTTTAGTTTTGCAATTATTTCCTGAATATCTTCTACGGCTATAGGGTCTACACCGGCAAAGGGTTCATCCAGCAAAATAAATTTTGGATCCACAGCAAGCGCCCTAGCTATCTCTGTTCTTCTTCGTTCACCGCCACTAAGCGTATCTCCGTTATTTTTACGTACATGCTGTAGCCGAAATTCATCCAGCAGCGATTCCAGCTTTTCTTTTTGAGCATCTTTTTTTAGAGCGGTCATTTCCAATACTGCGGTTATATTTTCTTCTACAGAAAGTTTTCTAAATACACTTGCCTCCTGCGGCAAATAACCTATACCCATGCGTGCACGTTTGTACATTGGCATGCGGGTAATATCAATATCATTTAAAAAAACTTTTCCATCATCAGGTTTTACCAACCCTACCACCTGGTAAAAAGAAGTTGTTTTTCCTGCACCATTCGGCCCGAGTAACCCCACTATTTCTCCTTGCTTTACATTAAAAGAAACATTGTTAACCACTGTGCGGCTGCCATATTTTTTTACCAGTCCTTCTGTTTGTATAACTAAACTCACTATATAAATTTTAGTACAGCAAATGTATGAAAGAACTTTGGCGGCTGTTATATACTCAATATTTTTTAACACGCAGCACCTTAGTTTTGATATTTGGACAATGCTTCAGTAATTTTGCAAATATATTTTTACCAATGAGAGTTACTGATCACATTACCAACGCTGCGGACACTGTTATTTCTTTCGAAATACTACCTCCTTTAAAAGGAAAAGGTATTCAATCCCTCTACACACATTTAGATCCTTTAATGGAATGCAAACCTGCATTTATAAATGTAACCTACCATCGCAGTGAGCATGTATTTAAAAAAACAGCCGATGGTAATTTTAGAAAAGTAGTGGTGCGAAAGCGACCTGGTACAGAATCTATTTGTGCGGCTATAATGAACAAATATAATGTGGATACTGTGCCGCACCTTATTTGTGGCGGTTTTAGCATAAACGAAACAGAAGATGCGTTAATAAATTTAAATTACCTGGGTATAGATAATGTGCTGGTGCTGCGTGGCGATGCTGCAAAAAACGAAGCCAACTTTGAACCAGAGCCGGGCGGCCACAAATACACTGTAGATTTGCTAAAGCAGGTGCAGGATCTTAATCATGGAGTATACCTGGAAGAAGATCTTAAGAACACTATGAAAACTAAATTTTGTATTGGTGTTGCGGGCTATCCGGAAAAACATTTTGAAGCACCAAATATGGATACCGACCTTCAATATTTAAAACAAAAAGTAGATGCTGGTGCAGATTATATTGTAACACAAATGTTTTTCGATAATGCAAAATATTTTTCTTTTGTTGAAGCCTGCAGGGCAATTGGTATAACGGTTCCTATAATACCCGGTCTTAAACCAGTGTATAGCCAAAAGCAAATAACTATGCTCCCAAAAGTATTTCATATAGATTTACCTACAGATCTTTCCCGGGAAATGATACGATGCAAAACAGATGAAGATGTAGAACTGGTGGGCGCAGAATGGTTGTTGCAACAATCCCGTGAGTTAAAAAAAGGGGGCGTGCCTGCGCTGCATTATTATACATTAGGTAAGCCTAATCTCGTAGCAAATGTGGTAAAGGAAATTATGTAAACACTGCAATTTTTTCCAATAAAAAAAGCTTTCCATAAATTAATTTATGGAAAGCTTTTTATTTATAGAAAACATAATTTATTTACCTAATGGTATTCCTATTGAAACAGATGCTGTGCGGTATTTATTTTTATCATTAGCATTGTTATTTGATTGTGTAGAATTTATTTTAGCAAGGCCAAAACCATAATTTGCTTTAATCATAAATCCTTTTAGCTGAATACCTGCACCGCCGTTAAGGCCAAAATCAAAACGCTTTAATTTGTTATACGCAGCATCTTCCTGCCCTGAAGTAAGCGGATCATCATTATTAAATTTAATGGTGCTTTCGCTGGAAGAAGTTAGTGGACCTATTTTAGTATCCAGTTTAGACTTACCGCCCACACCTACCGCTGCATAAGGACCGGCGTAAACAAAAATATTTGTTTTTGCTTTATTCTCAAGGGGAAATTTTACCACAAGGTTTACAGGAACTTCCACATAAAGTGGGTTAAATTTTGCCTTTACATAATCTGCCCCATTATTAAAAAAAGATTCTGCTTTTGCTCCTTTACCCGTTAATAGTAAGCCAGTTTCAATATCAACTACAGATGAGATATCAAACCTTGTAAGGAGACCTGCATTGAAGGATACAAGCGTTTTACTGTTATCTGTTCCACCGGAGTTTGTATTACTGATGTTGGCAAAATTTGCACCGCCCTGTGCGTAAAAAGACTGTGCGTTTGCGTTAATGCTTATTGCTACAATAGCAATAGCTGTGAGTACTTTTTTCATGGATTATTTTTTGTTTAAAATGTGCTATTATAAAAACAAAAAGCCTGCCAAGCGATTTGGGCAGGCTTTATAAAAATCATTTAATAATTTACCGTATAAGCTCTTTTACAACAGCCTCGTTAATTTTTACCGGATATTTTAATTTTAAAGAAGTGATCCATTTTTGCTCCAGTACATTCTGGTAATCATTTATTATCAGCCCCCGTGCTTCTTCAAAAGTACGCTGATCACCGGCCGGATATAATTTAAGGTATTTTATTACGATAGCAGTGCCATCCGTATTTTTTATAATACTGCTGTAAAAAGGCACTGCATTGTTTGCAGAAAAGTTTTTATCTGCAATCTGAATCAGTTCATATCTGCCACTGTCAAATTGTACTTCTGCATTGCTGCTGTCTATAATAAATAACGGTGTTTTGTTTTGTTTTAAAAGTGCCAGCGTTTTTGCAGCAGCAGTTTCGTTGCTGCAGTTAAAAATAATAACATCTGCGCTGGCAGCCCATTTGTAATTTGCTTTATGGTCATTGTAATATCCTTTTAGCGGTACATTATCTGCCCCTGCTTTTCCCCATACATTTTTTTCCATTATTTCAAAAAGCATATTGCCTTCTTTAAATTCCTGCATCTGAAATTTAAAATCATTATTATACATCTCCAGGTTTTTTTTGTAATAATTTAATACCGTTTCGGTGCTAAATTTTTCCCATAGTTTTTTATTGTTTTCCCCTTTGTTTTGCTCCTGGTTAGATTTTAATTCCCGTACAAATTTTAACCATTCATCCCCCTTTATTATAGAGCCATCTTTAAAACTGATAATCGTTTTTTTACTGATGGGTTGTGCATTGGTATTTTCTATACTGGGGTTTTTCATTAAAGTATCTGCATAGCGGTAAATATCTGCATCGCTTACGGCATTATTTTTTTTGAAGCCGGTTTTTATGAAAATATCTTTTGCAAATTTTTCTTTTATAATATTTATTCTTGCATCCTGCATTACTTTTTGTTTAATGTCAAACTGGTAAGTAGCATCGCTGGCATCAGCAGGGATGGGCATTTGAGCCAGTTTTTTTACGATATGATAACCATAACTGGTTTCAAAAGGGACAGTAAGCGCATTTATCACTTTTAATTTAAATACCACTGTTTCAAAGAGAGGATCAAACTTACCGGTAGTAAATTCCGGTAATTCGCCTTCTGTTAAATACGTTATTCTGTCATCGCTGTATTGCTTTGCAGCATCTGCAAACGGTAAGCCTTTCTGCAATAAGTTATATACGGAATCTGCCTTTGCTTTTATGGCAAGCTTTGCAGTATAATCTGCATTGGGCGGGTAGGCAAAAAGCACCTGTGCTATTTTCCATTTACCAGCATCTGGGCGCTGTGCTGCCACTTTAAATATGTACCAGCCTTTGGTACTGCGGTAAGGGGCACTGCTGTTTCCCTGTTTTGTACTGTACACAATATTCTCAAGTTCATAAGGCAGAGAAAATGCAGTAATAAAACCAGCATCGGCATATTTTGCAGGTAAATATTTAGCGGTTATATCGGTTACAATGGCTGCATAATCTTCGTTACCTTTTTGCAGTGCAGCATACATTTCTTTTGCTGCGGCAAAGGCTTTTAAAGTATCTGCAGGTGCTGCATTTGCAGCTACTGGTATGCTAAACAATAAAACATGCACATCTTTTGCAGCCCTTGCTGCAGCTTCATCTACGAGTGCCTGTATTCCTTTTTCATCTCCAAGATAATTTTCAGTAACCTGCTCTCTAAAATTCTGAACATCATATTTAATTTGCGCAATAGTATCCATACGCAATTCCTCTGCGGCTTTTACTTTTAATTTGAAGTTGCTGTACAATTCTATGTAATCCCGTATAGATTTTTCTTTATCAGTAACTACTGGTTTATTTTTATTGTAAGCTCTTAAAAATTCTTGTTTACTTACCTGGCTGTTGCCATAAGTAAAAAGTGCTTGGCCAAAAGAGTTGCTGCTGCCCAGTGCTATGGCACATAAAATAAAAAACTGCTTCATCACTATATCGTTTTTGGTAATTAGTTTTTGTTATTTCTTTTTACTTCTATTAAATCATTTATCTGCTCCAGCGTAAGTTTTTTTCCTATAATTCTTTTCTCTTTGTCCAGCAAATAGATAGTAGGAGTTTGGGTTACATCATACAACTGTCTAAAGCCGGGCTTCTCGCTTTTAATATCGGCTGCCGCCATTTCTTTTGTTTGATACACATTGTACCAGTCTTCTATTTTGTGTTTTTTAATATAGTCCAGCCAAAGTTGCTTGTTGTTTTCGGATAGTACGGCATATATTTTTACATTCTTTTTTATCCATGAGGCCCGGTAAATAGAATCTATTTTCGGCAATTCTTCTTTACAATGCCCGCAAGATGGATCCCAAAAAACAACCACTGTATATTCTGCCACTACATCATACAAAGGGGTAACTTTTTCTGCAGTATTTAAAAATTCCAGATTGGCAGCCTTTTCCCCTACTAAGTTAGACATGAGCATGAAAGCCCTTTCTGTAATGAGTTTCACTTGTTTTTCATTAAGCCAGTTCGTAAGCCCTTTGCTGTGATATTGGTTAAACAAATAAACGAACACTGCATCCTGCCCCATATATTTTGGCCTAATATATTCATCGGTAAACCAGTTTAATAAATATTTATACATTTCTGGGCTATTGCGGGCTAGCAATAATTTGTAATCGATATCTTTTATTAAACTATCTGCAGATTGAGACAACACTTCTCTGTAATAGGTTTCCAGTTTTGGTTGAAAAAAAGGCGTACGTATAATCCGGTCATCCATAAAACTTACCCCATCCCAATAATGATCTTTAAAATAAATATAATTTGCAAGAGAATCTTCATGGGTTACCGCTTTCTTTTTAGGAACCGCAGGCTCTTTCATTGCAGTAAGCAAAACGGCCATCATAGCACTTGGTTTTGTTTTAATAATAGCCTCCCTGTAGTCGTTAAGCTCTTTATTATAGTGCTGGTAAGCGGCTTCGTGCTGTGCGGAATCTGCCTTTGTTTTAGCTGCTGCAAATGCTAATTTTTCTTTTTGCAACTGGGTTCCTTTTGCCGTTACAAAAAGCTGGTATTGCTTAAACAAATCATTTACAGGCGCACCTTTTATTTCTATTTTTGCAAGGTTATTGGTATCTGCTTTTATGCTGATGTTTTGATCTTTATCAATAAGCACATCTGTACTCATTCTTTTACCAGGAAAAATTATGGAATATATACCGCCCACAAGTTTTGGAGAACCTTTAAAAACAGCAAGCCCGGTATTACTTACCGCAGCACTATCCTGCAATACATAATCTTTGCCACGGTAATAAGTAAGGTAACATATACCCTGCCTGTAATTGCTTTGTACGGCTATATTATATCCTTGCGCATGGCTTACAAAATTACCAAGGCATAAAAAAAATACAATAGTAAAGTTTCTCATTTAGCTTAAAAAAAATTTTGACAAATGTATTTAAAAATGCCCGCTTTTATGCATTTGTTATAACTGCCGCAGGGCCGATAACATCTCTTTAACATGCCGATAATTTTTGGTAAATGATAAGAGCTTTGGCAAGTACGGTTTGCAGCCGCTAAAAGATTATTTTTGTGCTGTGAGAAAAAAGAACAAGCATATAATACTGGAAAATATACTGGTAACAGACTACGCAGCACAAGGCAAAGCACTGGCAAGGCACGAAGGAAAAGTAATATTTATAGAAGGTGCTGTGCCGGGTGATAGGGTAGATTTACTGCTGACTAAAAATAAAAAAGACTGGGCAGAAGCAAGGGTATTAAAAATTATAACAACCTCTGCATACAGGATAAACCCTTTTTGTATACACTTTGGGGTATGTGGCGGCTGCAAATGGCAAATGCTGCCATACCCAAAACAACTGGAATACAAGCAGCAGGAGGCAGAGCAAAATCTTATACGTATAGGCAAAGTAACCGGCGCACAAATGCTGCCCATTGCCGGTGCAGTAGAAACTGTGCATTACAGAAACAAGCTGGAGTTTACATTCAGTAATAAAGAATATTGGATTAGGCAGCCAGAATTAAAATCAGCCTACCTAAGTTCTCCCGGAGAAGAGACTTTAGCGCCTGAAATGGAAGAAGATTCATTTAAGTTACAGCGTTTACAGAGCCCGGGGGCTTTGGGTTTTCACGTTCCCCGCATATTTGATAAAACCATTAATATTTTTGAATGCTTTTTAATGGATGATGTAAACAACCACATAAGAAATACACTGCGGGAAATAGCAATAGAAAATAATTTTTCTTTCTACGATATACGCCTGCACACCGGCTGGCTGCGAAACATTATTGTACGCTACTGCAGCACCGGCGAGCTTATGGTAAATCTTTGTATAAATTTTGAAGATGTACCTGCCACAAAAATAATATTAGATGCGCTACTATTGAAAGTGCCGGAGATTACCACTTTGCTTTACACCATAAACCCGAAATGGAACGATACGATATATGACCTTACACCACAAGTATATTTTGGAAAAGGATACGTAATTGAAAAACTGTCCACAGGACTCCATGGGGAAAATTTTGAATTTATCATAAGTCCCAAATCATTTTTTCAAACCAACACCAAACAGGCAGAAAAATTATACCGCATCACCAGGGATTTTGCGCAGCTATCGGGCAAAGAAACGGTGTACGATCTTTATTGCGGCACGGGCAGTATTGGTATTTTTGTGAGCCCGCTGGCAAAAAAAATAATAGGGGTAGAGCTGATAGAAGAAGCGATTGAAGATGCAAAAAAAAATGCTGCTATAAATAACATTGAGCATGCTCATTTTTTTGCAGGCGATGTAATAAAAATATGCAATGATGATTTTTTTGCAACGCATGGCAGGCCGGATGTGGTTATTACAGACCCGCCACGGGCGGGCATGCACGACAAATTAGTTACAAAATTATTAGAAATAAAAGCCCCGGTAATAGTGTATGTAAGTTGCAATACCGCCACCATGGCAAGAGATATTTTACTGCTAAGCGAAAAGTATGCAGTAGAAAAAACGCAGCCGGTAGATATGTTTCCGCATACGCACCATATTGAGTGCGTGGCAAGGCTGGTATTAAAGTAAAAACCTGGCGGAGAATATATGTCGTAACCAGGCTAAGAAGTAATGTGGGCCTGTATTTTAAGTGTTGATGTAGTGGAAAGTAATACGCTTTTCAACAATAGATATTTAATCGTCATTATAAAAAAAGAAAAACATTTATCATTTTTTTGTATCAAACAAACAATAATTTTGCACGCAATTTTAAAAAACAAACATGTCATTTAACCAATACGGAAACCGGTTTCAACAAACAACGCCGGCAGTTTTAAATCTCATCATTATTAATACGATTGTGTTTGTTGCACAATTTTTATTTGGTGGGCTACAAGCGGAGAGTAAGGTAACAGATCTGTTTGCTTTGCATCATTATAAATCCGATTCGTTTCATTTGTACCAGTTAATAACGCACCTATTTATGCATGGCAGCTTTTTTCATTTGCTGTTTAATATGTTTGCTTTATGGATGTTTGGTAGCATAGTAGAAAGGGTTTGGGGGCCAAAAAGATTTTTACTATTTTATTTTATTTGTGGATTAGGGGCAGCAGCGGTGCAAATGATTTCTTATGCGTACGATTTTCATGCAATAGATAAAGCTACTTTAAGTTTTGATGAACTGATGAAATACCAGCAAATATTACGGATGAATGCCACTGTAGGTGCATCTGGCGCTATAATGGGTGTGGTGGCGGCTTTTGGCTATTTATTTCCTAATACCGAAATGATGATAATACCCATACCTATTCCTATAAAAGCAAAATGGGCAGTAACGGGTATTATATTGATAGATGTATTTAGCGGTATTGCCGGCAACCCCGGCGATAATGTGGCACACTTTGCACATATAGGCGGCGCACTCACCGGTTTTTTAATTGTATTGTATTGGAATAAAAAAAATAAGAGTACATTTTATTGATGTCCCAAATACATTTTTATTTTATCTTTAACCACAGGATATTTTAAAATTGCAATCATTTTCGTTTTGTCAAGCGAAAGTATCATTAAAGTTATTTTAGCATTATCACCATTTAAAGTAATTACAATTTCCTGTAGTTTATCATCATAAACCCATATTCCTGTTTCTATATGGCCTTTGTCTGTATTTACCATAGTATGGTTTTTATTAAATCGTACTGAACTATTTTCACCTTCTACCGGCAATTGTTTTTTTATTTTATTTACAAAAATAGAATCTGCTTTCCAGGTAAAACAAATTGCTGCCTCAGAAAAACTTTGTTCCCTTTTTGTTTGTGCAAAGCATGGGGAAACCCAATATAAGATTATAAGGATTTGTACAATTTTTTTTATCATAATTCCCCGGTTTTAATGGTTGAGTTAAATTAATCTTTTAGTCATTTCTCAATAAATTTACCAATATATTTTAGTATTTAATTTACCATTGCCCATCTGCTTTTACTTTGTAATTTTACAAAAATACAAACATGGGAGAATCTGATCGTTTTAACCCCGAAGAAAAAAGATGGCGGTACAAAAATAAATTTACACTGGGTGCAGATGGCAATGCCATTGTATCGCTGTTTGCCATAAATGTTATTTTTTTTCTGGTGCTTATGGTGGTGCAGGTAGGCATGTTTGCCAGCGAAAAAACACCGGAGTTTTTTTATACCCACGTGGTAAAATGGTTTGAACTCCCCGCAAGTCTTACCCGGCTTAGTGAGCGCCCCTGGACTTTTTTTATCTATATGTTTACAGATACCGGTGCTGGTATTATGCGTGCAATAAGCAATATGATCTGGTTGTGGGCATTTGGTTATATCCTGCAGCAAATGGCTGGCAATGATAAAATAATTCCTGTATATATTTACGGCGGGCTACTGGGCGGCATATTTTTTATAGTAGCAAATTATGTACTGGCACCACTTGCACCCATGAGGGATACTGCCGGTATAATGGGCGCTAATGCGGGTGTGCTTGCCGTAGCTATGGCTACTACAACGCTGGAGCCAAATTTTAGATTTTTTACACAAATTCGTGGCGGCATACCTATATGGGTGCTTATGGCAGTATATGTTCTTATAGATTTTGCAGGTGTGGCTGGCTATAGTGCAGCGTATAGTTTGTCTCACCTCGGTGCTGCACTTGCCGGGTTTTTATTTGTAGTTTTTTTGCGTAAGGGCAAAGATGGCAGTGTGTGGATGAACAAAAGCTGGACATGGATGATGGATTTATTTAACCCTGCTGCCCGCACAAAAAAGACTACAGCAAAAGAAAAAATATTTTATAACACCGGCGATACAAAACCTTATGTAAAAACTACCAACGTTACCCAAAAAAGGGTTGACGAAATACTGGATAAAATAAACCAGAAAGGATATAATTTTCTTACAGATGAAGAAAAAAACTTTTTAAAAAAGGCTGCAGAAGAGGATGATTTGTAAGCATACATTTAATCAAACTAAAAAAGTGTATTAAACTTCATTTTTATAGAGCCTTAAAAAAGACTGCAGAAGAGGATGATTTGTAAGCATACATTTATTCAAACTAAAAAAGTGTATTAAACTTCATTTTTATAGAGCCTTAAAAAAGACTGTCGTCAGCAGCATGCCATTTCAATTTCCTATTTTTATACAAATATTTTGAGTCATTGAGCAGCATTAAAAAATTAGCAGGAGATACATTGTGGTATGGAGGCAGCTCAATAGCAGCACGCTTTTTAAATTATCTTCTTACTCCCTATCTTACGTATAAATTATCCGGGCCGGGCTATGGAGAAATGAGCCTTATATACGCCGCCATTCCTTTTTTAAATGTGCTATTTACATACGGCTTAGAAACTGCCTACTTTCGTTTTTCTCAAAAGCTGGAGTTTAAAAAAGATATTTACAGCACAGCAAGTATTTCCATATTTATATCTACCCTATTGCTTACTGTACTTTTGTTTGCCTGCAATACTTCGCTCTCTGGTTTTTTAAAGCTCAATGATCACCCGGAGTTTATGCGCTATAGTATTATTATTATTGCCATGGATGCACTTGCTACACTACCTTTTGCAAAACTGCGGCAGGATGGGCGCCCGGTAAAATTTGCGCTTACCAGAATTATAAATATTTTTCTTACTATTTTTCTTACCTATTTTTTTATAAGCATCTGCCCGGGTATAATTGCAAAAACCCCTGGTGGGTTTATAGCAAAATGGTATATAAAAGATTATGGCGTGGGTTACGTAATCATTGCAAATATAATAGCATCAACTGTTACATTACTATTGCTTTTTAAAGAGTTTCTTAGCATAAATTTCCGGTTTAACAAAACCCTTTGGAAACAAATGATGATTTATGCATTACCCTTGCTCATTGCGGGTTTTGGCGGAATGATAAATGAAACATTTGACAGAATTATGCTGGGCTGGTGGGCACCCGTACACAGCGTAGAAGCAGCAAAAAATGAAGTGGGCATTTACAGCGCCTGTTATAAACTGTCTATTTTAATAAGTCTTTTTATACAGGGTTTTCGCATGGGTGCAGAGCCATTCTTTTTTAAACAGGCAGAGGGCATAAACCCGCAAAAAACGTATGCAAGAGTAATGAAGTTTTTTGTGATTACCATTACTGTAATGTTTTTGGTCGTTGCACTTTACCTGGATATCTGGAAATATTTTATTCGCAAAGAAAGTTTTTGGGCAGGGCTAAAAGTAGTTCCTATATTACTCTTAGCAAATATGTTCCTGGGCATTTATTACAACCTTTCCATTTGGTATAAAATTATTAACAAAACAAAATATGGTGCATGGATAACTGTTGCCGGTGCAGTAATTACCCTTGTTATTAATGCTGCTTTTATTCCTTATTTTAGTTATATGGCTTGTGCATGGGCTACATGTATAACTTATGGTAGTATGATGGTCATTTCTTTTGTATGGGGGCAAAAGCATTATCGTATCCCTTATGCATGGAAAAAATTATTGGCTTATATTAGCATTGTTGTCATTATCTTTTTTATGCACAAAGGAATTACACACTTGTATTCCAACAAATATTTTAGCATAACAGTGGCGACAATACTATTATTTTTTTATTGCCGCTTTCTTACACTGGTAGAGCACAAAGAGTTTGCAAAACTTCCCATTGTGGGAAAATATTTTTTTAGAAAAAATGAAGCAATTTAATGAGGGGATTTCTGTTATATTTTTTGAAACGTCCTTTACTTTGGTTTGCCAATCATTTTTCTGCGGCACCGCAAAAAGAAGTGGTACTTAAGTCACTATCAGATTTACTGGCAGATAGTGAGGAAGAAAGTAAAGAAAGAATTATCATTCTGGAAGCAGATGCAGCTAATGCAAAATTTATCATATTTAGCGATCAGCATAAAGGAGATAAAAGCTGGGGTGATGATTTTAAAAATAATGAAACCAATTATCTGGCAGCATTAAAATATTACAACGAAAATAATTTTAGTTTTATAGCATTGGGCGATACAGAAGAATTATGGAAATTTACTCCGCAACAAATTTTACCGGCAAACGAAAATGCATTGGCTGCCGAAGCTGCATTTCAACCTGATAAACTTTTTAAAACTTTTGGCAACCACGATATTATCTGGAAAAACAAACTGGATGTTTTACTTAATCTCAAAAAATATTTTACTATGCCGCTCGTAGTTTATGAGGGCATGGTTATCAAATTAAAAGCATCAGCCTCTACACTTCGTATACTTCTTACGCATGGGCATCAGGGAGATATAATGAGTGATAACAATAGCTTTAGTACCTGGGTTATTGCGCATGTGTGGATGCCGATGCAACGCTATCTCCGCATAAATGTAAACACGCCAAGCAACGATTATTCGCTTCGCAATAAACATAATATTATGATGAGCGAATGGAGTGCGGCACAAGAAAATCTTTTACTCATTACGGGTCATACGCATGTTCCTGTATTTGCATCGGGCAAATATTTTAATCATCCCTCTAATAATATTCCGGGTAAAATACAGGAACTTTTAAAACCTTCATATTTTAATACAGGTTGTTGTTGTTTTGATGATGGCGATATAACCGGTATAGAAATTTCGGATGGTTTTATTCGTTTAATAAAATGGTATGATGAAGAAAATGGCTCCAAAAGAAAAGTACTCGAAGAAATTTTGCTAGAAGATTTAATAAAAGATTTATAAATATTGTTGCATAAGCATATACAATATTTTTTTCTCAGTCTCTGTAAGTTCAGCATCATTTTTATAGCCTAAAAAATGCATTCTAAAAGCACGGTAAACTGCAGGTAAATCTTTTAAATCGTACCCAATAATTTTTAAAGCATAAAGTGTATTAAAATCAACTGGTATAACTTTTCCTGTTGTATCTGCATACCAGTTGCCATAACCCTTTGCTGACAATGATTTCCATGGAAATAAAATACCGGGATCTGGCTTACGGGTGGGCGCAACATCGCTATGTCCAATAAAATTTGCAGTAGGAATGTTGTATTCCTTTTTTAAAAATGCCAGCACACCATATAAGGTATTTAGTTGCGCTGTTGAAAAACTATCCATGCCATTATTGTCAATTTCTACACCTATAGAAGTGGAATTAATATCATTGTTGTTTCCCCATTTTGCTACACCTGCATGCCATGCACGCAGGTAATCATTTAGTATATGCTGCAGCATTCCATCTTTACAAATTACATAATGTGCACTTACCTGTGTTGCAGGCTTGGTAAAAGTTTGGAGCGTTTGCTCACAACTGTTTTGTGCTGTAAAATGTATGATAACCATATTCGGTTTGCGCATTCCAAAATTGGTTGTGTTCGCATTATGAGAAGGGCGTTTCAATGAATCTGCCCAAATAGAATCTGTAGGGGTGGAAGATAATATTTTAGCAAAAATTCTTGCCTGCTTTTTATATATTTTATTGGTAGCTGAATATGGATTAGGAGAACAGGAAAATAGTATAACAATTATTAGAAGCAGAGAAATAACTTTCATAGACAACTTTATTTGAAATTTATCCAATTGTAATGGAGACTAACCTATTTTATACTTTTACTTTATTAAAAAGATTTTTCATTAAATTTTAGTAAACACAATACTTACAAAATGCTGTAGTGTTATCTAAGTGGATTAATCCTTCAGCAAATCTGGTCTTCTATCTCTTGTTCTTTCTACAGCCTGCTCGTACCGCCATTCCTCTATTTTTTTATGGTTGCCGCTTTTTAATATTTCAGGTATACCCATTTCTCTAAAAACTTCTGGCCTGGTGTACACAGGTGGTGCCAGTAAATTGTCCTGAAACGAATCAGTAAGGGCAGAGCTTTCATCATTTAAAACACCCGGCAGCAAACGGCCTATAGCATCTGTAAGTACCGCTGCTGCCAGTTCTCCACCGCTCAGTACATAATCGCCTATAGAAATTTCTGTGGTAATAAAATGATCTCTAAACCGCTGGTCTATTCCTTTATAATGCCCGCATATCATTAGCAGATTTTTTTTTAAAGAAAGGCTGTTGGCCATTTTCTGATTAAATGTTTCTCCATCAGGTGTAAGATAAATAATATCATCGTACCGGGTTGTTTTTTGCAAATATTCTACTGCATTTACCAGAGGCTCTATCATCATTACCATACCTGCACCACCACCAAACTGGTAGTCATCTACCTGCGCACGGGCATAGGTGGTATGTTCCCTCAGGTTTATTACATTTACCGTAAGCAAGCCTTTATCTGCAGCACGTTTCATAATAGAATGTGCAAAGGGTGATGTAAGTAAATCCGGCACCACACTAATAATATCTATTTGCATTATGTAAAATTTAAATCTAAAAAAGTACAGCCCGGTTTTGCTAAATGTTTTATGCCTATTACGCTCATTCTCCTTTAAACTCACTCAAATCCCGCTGTTGTTTTTTTGTAGGGCGCCCTACCTTACTTAGTCTTTTGCCTGTATGAAATGCTGCGGCCATAAACTGCATTTTTTCTATTTCCTCCGCAGGTGTAATATCTATATAAAAATTAATGGCTTCGCTGAATTGAACCCTGTTGTGCAATAACCCGGTTACTTTTATTACCCATTTTTTTGCTTCTGTTTTTACTTCATATTCTTCATTTTCGTGTACCTGTTTAGACGGCTTTACAGATACGCCATTAAATTTTACCTTACCCTTTTCGCAAGCTTCGCTGGCATAGCTGCGGGTTTTAAATAATCGTATACTCCACAAATATTTATCTATCCGTAATTTTTCTTTTTCCATAAAATAATCGTTATTAAATATGCATTTTGTAAAGTTAGCAGAAAGGATTTTAAAAGTTTATTTACTCCCGCATCAAACAATTAAAAATTTTTTGCGAAATCCTTTTCATTAAATCATTATGAGGAACTATGCTGTTAAAAAAAGAAGATAATCATAATATAACTAAAAAATTTATATAACAATTTCGCTCATTTTTCTTAGTTTTAGTTTCAGCTTTAAACTCCCACCTATACAGGATATTTTAATAATATCTGTTAGACCCCAATACATTAATTCAATAAAACTAAACCGATGCAAAAGAAATTTACATTATTCTTTGCGCTTCTTTTTGTGGGAACAATGCTATTTTCTCAAACACAAACCCAGGTGTATTTATCGCAATCTATAACCGGTGCTAGCTGTAAAGGATTTTACCAGTGCCTGCCACCAAATTATAACGCAGATATAAAAAATTATCCACTCATTATTTGGGTGCATGGTGCAGGGCAAGTGGGCGAAGGTAATATAGCAGATTTACCAAAAGTGCTTGAATGGGGAGTACCTAAAATCATAAGTGAAGGCGGTTTTCCTGCAAGTTTTTCTGTTGGCGACAGTAGTTTTTCTTTTATAGTTATTTCTCCTCAGTTTACCGGCTGGCCTTCTGGTGGTAATGTTGGTGCAATACTAACATACGCTATGAGTAACTACAGGGTAGACCCAACCAGGGTGTATTTGATGGGCATAAGTGCCGGTGGTGGTGCGGCGTGGGAGTTTGCAAGTTTAAATATTACCAACAGTAATAAAATTGCAGCAATGATACCTTTTTGTGGTGCATTTGCTCCTACACAAACTTTAGCAAACAGAATAGCAGCAGCTAACTTGCCCGTATGGGCATTTCATAATACTAATGATGGAACAGTACCAGTGGCATATTCCAGAAACTGGAAAACGTACATCAACAATTATACTCCTACGCCAAATCCACAAACAAAACTTACTGAATTCCCCTTAATAAGTTCTGATGCTATTATAGCCCATGAATGCTGGAGCCAGGCAACATTGCCAGGTTATAAACCAGAGGGTATTAATATTTATGAATGGATGCTTGGCTACAGGCAAAGAACAGTAAATGTAAACCTGCCTCCATTAGCCGCTGCGGGGCAGGATATAGGTGTGGTGCTTCCCGCAAATGCAATAATGGATGGAAGCTCCTCTGTGGACCAAGACGGCATTATCGTAGCCTACAAATGGCGCAAAGTAAATGGACCTTCTTCTTATACATTTTCAGACTCTGTAGCGGTAAGCCCCGTTATTTCTAATCTTACAGAAGGTGTTTATCAATTTGAACTTACTGTAACAGATAATATGGGAGCCGTAAGCAAAGATTCATTAACGGTAAATGTGTACCATTCTTTACCAGCAGGTGCACAGCAGCGCATACTAATCGATGTTGGCGGCAATGCCAATTTTGGTGGCACTATCACTTCATCTCCCAATATAAATGGCAACACATGGAATAATATGACTGATGCCAGAGCAGGTGTAAATGTAAGCAACGCACTTACCATAGCGAATCAGTTATCAGGTATTGCCGTTGAAGTAATTAACAGGGTGGATGGTACATACAATAGTGCCAGTTCGCCAGGTACAGGTAATGGTAATACAACCGGTGTTGTGGGCGATTATCCTGCAAGTGCCACTACCGATCATGCGCTTATACACAGTAGTGCAACCAATGGAAAATGGCGGATAAAAGGATTGCAGGCCAATAAAATTTATACCATAAAATTTTGGGGAAGCCGCACCAATACTACTGCCGCAAGGAGTGCAGAAATAAAAAGAACAGATGATAATATATGGAAAACCTACAACGCTACAAGTAACAGCAATTTTAATAATGCGGCAGTTTTTGTAGTTACAGGAAAAACAGTAATGGATTTTGATATAAGAACAAAAGCTGGCAGCGACTTTTCGTGCATCAACGTGCTGGATATTTTTTATGGTTCAGACACTACCATTGCTACTGTAAATCTTCCTCCCATTGCACGTGCAGGCGCAGATACAAGTTTGCAATTACCTACAGATTCATTAACGATTAGAGGCTGCGCATCATCAGATCCTGAGAATGGAATATTAAAATACAAATGGAAAAAAATAGCAGGTCCTGCATCTTTTCAAATTATAAATGACACCCTTTGTGCAACAAAAATTAAAAATCTTGTTGCAGGTAATTATATTTTTGAGCTCGCAGTAACCGATACAGCGGGGCTTACAGCAAAAGATTCTGTAAACATTGTTGTTTTGCCATACTTTAGTTTTGCATGGCCACCGCAGGTTACACCATTATGCAACCGTGCTTATAAGATAGTTATTGTAGGATCTTCCACAGCGTATGGTACTGGTGCAAACCCTATTGATAGTTCCTGGGCAAAAAAATTTACATCATACCTGCTCCTACAAAATCCACAAATACAGGTTATCAATATTGCCACTCCTGGGCTCACATCCTATGATGTATCTGCAACGGGAACTATTATACCAGCACCCTTTTCAGTAGATACTATGCGCAATATTACAAAAGCGCTTTCTTTAAACCCCGATGCTATTATTTTAAACCTACCTTCTAATGATGTGGCAAGAGGAATTCCAACTAATAACATTCATCAGAATTTTATAAACATAACAACGCTTGCAAATAACCAAAACATTCCTGTGTGGGTAAGCACAACACAGCCAAGAGATGGATTGAGCCCTTCAGAAAATATATTGCAAATGGATTTGAGGGATTGGATAAATACTACTTATGGAAATAAGGCTGTGGATTTTTGGACGGGTATTGCAAATGCCGATGGTACAATTAATTCTTTTTATAGTGCAGGTGATGGTGTACATTTAAATAATTACGGGCATCATATTTTATTTACAAGAATGGCAGCCGAAAAAATAGGGGATACTATTTGCATACGCAATAATATTCCTGCCAATATTTTACCCATTGCCAATGCCGGTGCAGATATTAACATTACGCTTCCAATAAATACCGCAGCATTAACAGGCAGTGGAACAGATGCTGACGGCACAATTGCATCTTATAATTGGGTAAAAATTTCTGGCCCTGCTACTGGCACACTTGCAAATGCAACTGCAGCAACAGCCACAGCAAGTGGGTTGCTGCAAGGAATTTATGCTTATCAACTAACATTAACGGATAATGTGGGTGGCATTGCAAAAGATACGGTGCTGGTAACGGTACATATCGGAATACCTCCTGCCAATATTTTACCCATAGCCAATGCTGGTTCAGATATTAGCATTACACTCCCAGTAAATACCACAACATTAACTGGCAGTGGTACAGATGCTGACGGCACAATTGCATCTTATAATTGGGTAAAAATTTCTGGCCCTGCTACTGGCACACTTGCAAATGCAACTACAGCAACAGCCACGGCAAGCGGGTTGCTGCAAGGCATTTATGCTTATCAACTAACAGTAACAGATAATGTGGGTGGCATTGCAAAAGATACGGTGCTGGTGACAGTAAATGCACAAGTACAAGTTGCAAAAAAAATAAATGTAAATATTTATGGAGGAAGCAACCCCTACAATATTGCTCAATGGAATAATTGGAATATGAGTGCTGGATTATCTAGCAGCATTTTTTACTATGATGATGGAAGTGCAAGTTCTATAAATGCAGTAATAACGGCATCCGGATTAATATCAGACAATGGATCTGCTTATGCAACTACTGCTACTGTTTGTCCAACACAGGTGCTTAGGTATAATTCTGCCAACACAAGTTACAGAACACTAACATTAAACGGACTGGATCCTGCGATCAAATACAATCTGGAATTTTATGCAAGCCGGGGCAATACGGGCAATAGCAGTATTTATCAGATAGGCACTTTACTAGATACAATTTCTACTGACAATAATATTAATGATTTTGCAAAGTTTATAAATATCTCCCCAAACAGTGCCGGAAAAATTTTGGTAACTATTAGCCGGATAGGAACCTGGAATTACATTGCAGGTTTTATTATTAAAGAAGCAAGTATTAACCCTCCACCGTTATTGGCAAGAACAAACAAAACAGCAGCGGACGCATCAGATGAAAATATTGCAGAAAAAACAAAACAAAATAATGAACTTTTGTTATACCCAAACCCTGCCGGAGATGTAGTTACAGTAAAATTACCTCCAGCATTAGAAAACGAGTATTTGGTTACCATTACAAACGAAATGGGTAGTACAGTGTACCGTAAAGTTCATCACAAAAAAAATGAAGTAACGCCTAATTTAATTGATATAAAAAATTTGAAGCAGGGGCTGTATATTTTGCAGCTTCAAACAAAAATGCAACATATCAGTTATAAATTTTTAAAATGGTAGTTTATTAAAACTGTCCTATTTATTTATTTTAAAAATTATTAATTGATTAAAGGCGCAGCAGCTAAAATTTCTTCACTTACGCCGCTTGCATATTTTTCAAAGTTTTTTACAAACTGTTTTGCTAATGAAACTGCTTTTTCATCGTAAGCATTTTTATCTGCCCATGTATTGCGTGGGTTCAGTATTTTGCTGGGCACATTCTGGCACTCTTTCGGCATCATCATTCCAAATATAGGGTGCGCTTCGTACTCCACATTATCTAGTTTACCTTCTAGTGCCGCAGTAATCATGGCACGGGTGTAAGCCAGTTTCATACGGCTACCAATGCCATAAGGGCCGCCACTCCAGCCGGTGTTTATCATAAATACATTTACGTTTGCAGCCGTCATTTTTTTACCAAGCATAGCTGCATACTTGCCAGGATGTAAGGGTAAAAATGGTGCACCAAAACATGCGCTGAATGTAGCAGAAGGTTCTTTTACCCCGGCTTCTGTACCTGCAACTTTAGCAGTGTAGCCACTTATAAACTGGTACATGGCTTGCCCTGCAGTAAGTTTACTTATAGGAGGAAAAATGCCATAAGAATCCGCCGTAAGAAAGAAAATATTTTGAGGTGTTTTTCCTATTGATGGTTTCAAAACATTACTTATAAAATTAAGCGGATAACTTATTCTTGTATTTTCTGTAATTTCTTTATTAGCAAAATCAATTTTATTTGTACCTGGTAAAAACCCAACATTTTCTACAAGCGCACCTGGCCTAATAGCATTGTAAATTTCTGGTTCATTTTCGGCACTTAGGTTTATCATTTTAGCATAACAACCACCTTCAAAATTAAATACAGTATCGTCTGTCCAGCCATGTTCATCATCACCAATTAATTTACGGTTAGGGTCTGCACTCAGGGTTGTTTTTCCGGTACCACTTAGTCCAAAAAAAATGGCTGTATCCCCATCCACACCTACGTTTGCAGAGCAGTGCATACTCAGTACATTTTTTTGATGTGGCAAAATAAAATTAAGAATAGTAAAAATTCCTTTTTTAATTTCGCCAGTGTAACCTGTTCCACCAATCAATATTATTTTTTTTGTAAAACTCGTCATGGCAAAATTATGCTGGCGAGTACCATCTACGGCTGGGTCTGCATGAAAATTTGGAGCATGTAGAATTATCCACTCCGGTGTAAAGTTTTCTAATTCATTTTCTGTAGGTCGTAGAAACATGTTATGTGCAAATAAATTACTCCATGGATTTTCGTTTACCACACGAATGTTTAATCTGTATTTTGGATCTGCACATACATAAGAATCTCTAATCCACAATTCTTTTTCGCTTAAATGCTTTAAAAGTTTTTGATGCATATTATCAAAAACTTCGGGGGTTGTGGCAATATTAAATTCATTCCAATAAATAGTATCAGCCGTTATTTCATCTTTTACGCAAAACTTATCTTTGGGGCTTCTGCCGGTAAATTCTCCCGTATTTATAAGTAATGCGCCAGTATCATTTAATTGTCCTTCTCCTCTGCTTATTGTTGTTTTAGAAAGTTGCTCAGGAGTTTCCTGATAATGAAGTGCTTTGCTAGTTGTAATACCCGTTTTTGCCAAAACGTTTATTGTTTCAGGCATTTGAGTTACTGACATATCATGCAATCGTTTAGTGAGGGCGCAAAGGTAAACTTTCAAATCATTTTACCAAATAAAACTAACAACTGTTAATAAAAAATATTACTAAATTATTATCAATATTATGCCGGTGAATTTATTTTGTGGCAATTAAGCTATATAGTTTTAAGATAAATATTTGCAAGGGTTATTTGCTGTTGCATACATCATTTACATACCAATTTATTAGATTGCGCCAGCCGCTGAGATCCTGTGCTGGCGGGCATTGCAATAGTGCCAGGCCCATAATAAAATATATCCGTCCCTGCTATTGTTTCTGGTACATAATATACAATATCTGTGCGTTGGTAGCCCTGCGGCAGGTATTTTATAAAACAGCCATTAGGTAATTTCGTCCAGGTACCCCGTGCAATAGAAGAACTTTCGGTTTGCTCCCCGCCCAATATGGCAAGGTTTTCTATTTCATTATAATTTACGGTTGCAGCATAAAATCTAGACCGCATCTGGTTTTCTATTTCTGCCACTTTTTGTACTGGTGCTGGCAGGTTGGCTACAGATCTTTTAAATGCTTCTGCAGATAGCATATCTAGTCCTACTTTACTCAACTCTTTTACATCGTCTTCACCAATTAACAGCACCACAATTGCTTTTAATTTAGGCGATAAATTACTTATTTTGGTTTTGGCTATAATGGCCCATAATATAAGTTGTAAGTCATGTTGGTCTACTTCATTGTGATTATACCAGTTGTCTATTAATTTATAAACAATTTTTTCTTTAGGTCCTTTAAGCGGAGCATATAAATAACCATCGCCTTTGCTGGGCGCATAAGTGCCGGCTTTCAAACAAAAGCTTTGTATAGTACACTCATAATATCCCGGCTATAATTGGTAACCTTTTCCTGCAATAAAAGGCATGTTGCACAGTTGTTTTTTTGGCGCACCATCCCCAAAGTTTACAGGCTTTACTGCATTTTTATCACAGTCATCAAAGCTGGTGGTAATAGGTTCCTTGTGTATTTTTGAATTTATTCCTTTATTAAAAAGGCCTCCTGCTTTTCCAATTATATTATCTAGCTGCGAATAGGAAGAAGCGGTAAAAAATAAAAACAGAATAGCTGACAGTATTATTTTTTTCATAAAATGAGCTGATTATAATGAAGGTTAAATATTTAAAAAATGTAAAGATAGATTGCAATTTTATTTAGTTCAGTACCATAAAGTGGTTAATTTAAATTTATTTTTATCTTTAGGCACTAATAATTTAAAACCTACTCCATGAAAAGAATCTTTATTTTATTCTTCCTCAATTTTGTATTACATGGTTTCTTATTTTCTCAAACCAATACTTTACAGCAAAATTCATCTCAGGCAAAAGACGCACCTGTAGATGTAAGCATAGCAGACTTTAAAAAAAATATGTTACCGCACGAAATCATTATTTTCCGAAGCCAGCTTACGCAAAAAGAGTACCAAGGTATGAGCCAGGATAATGGATCATTTTCCTTAAGATTACCTGCGGGGGATCGTTACGAAATTTTTATCCTTGGTTTTAAAGATTCTACGAGTTATAATATATTGGATATTCCTTCATTGCAGGCAAATGCTTCGTATAAAAAACCTTTTGTGGTAGATATACAATTTCAGCCTGCAAAAACATTTATACTGGATAATGTAAATTTTGAAACTGGTAAGGCAAACCTTACCTCGGAATCATTTCCTGTACTGGACGAACTGGTAACTTATCTTAACAGAAAAGATGATGAGCGCATAGAAATTGGTGGCCATACAGATAATGTAGGCAAACCTGTTGCAAATTTGCTATTATCTATGGAAAGGGCTAAAAGTGTAATGGCTTACATTATATCTAAAGGTATATACGCCGGCAGGCTTACTGCAAAAGGCTATGGAATGACCCAAAAAATAGCAACCAACGCTACGCCGGAAGGAAGAGCAGAAAATAGAAGAACAGAGGTGAAAATATTAGAATAGTTTCGGTAAATAATCTTAATGTGACATTTTTAATTATAGCATTCATTATTATAACAACCGTAATTTTATTACTAAACAAGAATAATTACAAAAGTTTATATACAAAACCCCGTATAAATTTTATCAAGTTGCTCATAATGCAATTTTTTAGTAATTAATTAAATATTTACTCCTATCTTTGCGCTCCGAAATTTATGGCCAAGCAAGCACTCATTAAACAAGATGGATCAATAGTAGAAGCGTTGAGCAATGCTATGTTCAAAGTAAAGTTGGAAAATGGTCATGAAATACTGGCAACAATATCAGGTAAAATGAGGATGCACTACATCCGTATTTTGCCGGGGGATAAGGTTGGTGTGGAAATGAGTCCTTACGATCTTACCCGGGGGCGTATTATTTTCCGTTACAAATAGAATTACGTTATTTAAGTATAAAAATAAAAACAAACTAGAATGAAGGTTAGAGCTTCAATTAAAAAACGCAGTGCAGATTGCAAAATTGTAAGAAGAAAAGGGCGTCTGTATGTTATAAACAAAAAAAATCCTCGTTTTAAACAAAAGCAAGGGTAAGTAATTTTAAACAGAAAATTTTAAAATAAAAAGTATATGGCTCGTATTGCCGGTATAGATCTGCCAAAAAACAAAAGAGGTGAAATAGGACTTACTTATATTTATGGTATTGGTCCAAACACTGCTAAATATATTCTTGGTAAAGCAGGAATAGATGTTAACAAAAAAGTGAATCAGTGGAACGATGAAGAGCAGACATCTATTCGTAACATCATAAATGGGGAGTTTAAAACCGAAGGTGCATTGCGCAGCGAAACACAGATGAATATTAAGCGTTTGTTGGATATTGCCTGTTACCGTGGTCTTCGTCATCGTAAGGGTTTACCATTGCGTGGGCAGCGTACCCGTACAAACAGCCGTACAAGAAAAGGGAAACGTAAAACAGTTGCAGGTAAGAAAAAAGTTGCAAAAAAATAATATTGAATTTGTACCGGATAATTTTTATCCGGTATATTCATTTATACAGACCTCGATTTTTTCTACACAACGCCAGATAGCTTTTTAGGTCAGCAGGAGGGTTGCGCAGATCCGGTATATGTTACCGGAAAAATTTATAACGAATACCTATAATAACAACATGGCAAAAGTACAAGCTAAAGGACAGGGCGGAAAGCAGGGCGGTAAAGCAACTTCTAAAAAAAGAGTAGTAAAAGTAGAAGCGCATGGCGATGCACATATCGTAGCCAGTTTCAACAACATCATCATTAGCCTTACCAATAAACAAGGTCAGGTTATTTCCTGGTCTTCTGCAGGTAAAATGGGTTTTAGAGGCAGCAAAAAAAATACACCTTACGCTGCTCAAATGGCAGCCGCAGATGCTGCAAAAGTAGCGCTGGATGCTGGTTTAAAGAGAGTAGATGTTTTGGTAAAAGGGCCAGGCAGCGGCAGAGAAGGTGCTATACGTTCTTTATCTCAAAACGGAATTGAAGTAGCATCTATAAAAGATATTACGCCAATGCCCCACAATGGCTGCAGGCCTCCAAAGAAAAGAAGAGTTTAAAAAGATATAAGATTTTAGACACAAGATATTAGGTAACTATGTTTAAACTTGTTTTCTTGTGTCTTACAACTTACATCTGAAATCTATTTTATAAAAAGGGTTTAGCATCGATTTTTAAGATTTTTATGATGCTGAATCGTCACTAAAAAATCTCATAACAATAAATTATGGCAAGGTACACAGGTCCCAAAACCAGAATCTCCAGAATTTTCGGAGAATTAATTACCGGTAACGGTAAATGGTTATCAAAAAACAGCAATCCTCCGGGAATGCACGGTGGAACAAAAAAGCGTAAAACACCCAGTGAATACGCTATCCAATTAAAAGAAAAGCAAAAAGCAAAGTACACTTACGGCTTGCTGGAAAAACAATTCCGTAAAACTTTTGACGAAGCTGCACGTAAAAAAGGTGTGACTGGTGAAAATCTAATAAAATTATTAGAAGCACGTTTAGACAATACCTGTTATAGAATGGGTATTTCTATAAGCCGCTCCGGCGCACGCCAGTTGGTAAGTCATAAGCATATTACGGTAAACGGCGAAGTAATGAATATTCCTTCTTACAGTTGCAAGCCTGGAGATGTAATTGGTCTTAAAAATAAAAGTGCAGCTAATAAATCTATTACAGATAACCTTCGTGGCAAAAATCCTAAACATAGCTGGGTAGAGTGGAGTGAAAGCGATATGAAAGGAACGTTCATCACCTATCCGGAAAGAGAAAGTGTTCCTGAAAATATTAAAGAACAACTTATTGTGGAATTGTATTCTAAGTAAGATGTAAGACATGAGATATTGGACAAAGATATTAGGTACAAGATTTAAAATTGTAAAGTCCCGTCTTAATACCAGGTACTAAATACTCATTACTAATAATCACAAATTTTTAAATTAAAATCAACAAATAAAAATGGCCATTTTTAATTTTGTTAAACCAGATAAAATAGTTCTACAAAAAGCAACCGATTTCGAAGCTCAGTTTGAATTTCGTCCGTTGGAGCCAGGGTACGGTGTAACTATTGGTAATGCACTTCGCCGTGTATTACTTAACTCTTTAGAAGGGTATGCTATTACCGGTATTAACATTGCTGGTGCAGATCATGAATTTGCAACATTAAAAGGAATTACAGAAGATGTAACAGAAATGATCTTGAATTTAAAACAAGTACGTTTTAAACTTAATGGTGATCATGAAATTACTTCTGAAAAAGTAAGTCTTTCTATAAAAAATAAAACTGAATTTACCGCAGGCATGATAGGAGAAGCATCTCCTATGTTTGAAGTAATGAACCCTGAATTATTGATATGTACTTTGGATAACAGTGCAAAGCTGGATATAGATATTACCATTGGTCGTGGCCGTGGTTATGTACCTGCAGAAGAGCATAAAGAAAAAAGTTCTCAGTTTGGTTATATAGCAGTAGATTCTATTTACACGCCTATAAAGAATGTAAAATATCTAATAGAAAATACAAGGGTAGAGCAGCGTACAGATTTTGAAAAGCTGGTTATGGATGTAGTAACAGATGGTACTATACACCCGGAAGAAGCTGTAAAACAAGCAAGTCGCATTCTTATACAGCACTTGATGATTATTACAGATGAGAATATTACTTTCGATACTAAAGAAGATAAAAAAGAAGATCTTGTAGATGAGCAAACTTTGCAGTTACGCAAAACGCTAAAAACACCTTTGGAAGATCTTGATCTTTCTGTAAGAGCATTCAACTGTTTAAAAGCTGCTAAAATAAATTCTTTGAGCGAACTGGTACAATATGAGCAGGAAGACCTGATGAAGTTTAGAAACTTTGGTCAGAAATCTTTAAGCGAAATAGATTCTGTATTGCAGGACAGAGGCCTTAGTTTTGGAATGGACCTGAGCAAATTAAAATTAGATGATGAAAACTAAAGGCAAATTAGCAAACTTGCTGATGTGCAAATTTGAAAATTAGTTTCTTAAATTTAAAAGTTCCTTTCATAAATAAATAGTTTTGCAATTCTTAAAATTGCATTGAATTTAGAAAATTTGTACATTAGCATATTTTCGTATTTTACACATTCACTCTGTAATTCCTGACACGGTATAGGGTAAAAAACAAACAAAGTCATGCGTCACGGAAACAAAAATAACAACCTCAGCAGAACTGCCTCTCACAGAAGAGCATTGCTTATGAACTTGGGTTGCCAGTTAATAACGTATAAAAGAATTACTACCACTGTAGCAAAAGCAAAAGCGCTTCGTACATATATTGAGCCGCTTATTACTAAAACTAAAGCTACAGAAAGTAAAGAGTCTATCATGCACAATCACCGTATTGTGTTTAGTTACCTAAATGATAAAGCTGCTGTAAAAGAATTATTTACTGTGGTAGCCCCAAAAGTAGCAGGACGACCAGGAGGTTATACCCGCATTATAAAACTTGGTGCAAGGATAGGGGATAATGCAGAAATGGCAATGATAGAATTGGTAGATTTTAACGATGTATACGGTAAAACAGTAGCTACAGAAGCAGAGCCAGCTAAAAAAACTAGGAGAGCAGGTAGTGCCAAAAAGAAAACAGAAGGAACGGAAGAAGTTGCTGCTGCAGAAGTAGTAGAATCTGTACCCGCCGCAAAGAAAAAAGCCGCAAAGGCAGATGATCTTAAACTGATAGAAGGGATAGGACCCAAAATAGCAGAAGCATTAACTGCTGCAGGTGTGGTAACATTTGCCGACCTTGCTGCATCAAGTGCAGAAAAAGTACAGGAAATATTAGATGCGGCAGAAGGTAATTTTAAACTGGCTGATCCTGCAACATGGGCTCAACAGGCACAGCTTGCAGCTGATGGTAATATGGATGAATTAAAAGAATTACAGGACAAATTAAAAGGCGGAAAAGAAGCATAATATGCAACCATGCAAAATTTATACAAAGCAAACTTTAATCGGTTTGCTTTTTTTGTAAAATCTATTTTAAATGTTTTGTATAACCAATATTAAATAAAACAATATTTTGAAACAAATTATTTTACTTGCAGTATAATTATAAAAACATGGTAAATAAAAAGGCAGTTTTATTGTTGGAAGATGGAACGGTAATGTATGGAAACGCTTTTGGTAAAAGAGGAACTACAACCGGGGAATTGTGCTTTAATACAGGCATGACGGGTTACCAGGAAGTATTTACAGACCCAAGTTATTACGGGCAGGTAGTGATAATGAATTGTGTGCATACAGGCAATTATGGTGTAAAAGCCGGAGATGTGGAGAGCGATAACGTAAAAGTAAAAGGAATAATAGGGCGAAACCTGGAAGAACGTTTTAGCCGTTTTATGGCAGATGGATCTTTGCAGGATTATTTTGAGAATGAAAATGTAGTAGCAATAAGTGGTGTAGATACGAGGGCGCTTGTAGAACATGTGCGTACAAAAGGTGCGATGAATTGTATTATATCATCTGAAACAGATGATATAACATTACTGCAAAAGCAACTGGCAGCAGTGCCTTCAATGAATGGATTAGAACTGGCCTCAGTGGTAAGCACAAATTCTTCTTATACCATGGGCGATGAAAAAAGTGATATAAAAGTAGCTGTGCTGGATTTTGGAATAAAGCAACACATTTTAAAATGCTTTGTAGAAAGAGGCATATTTGTAAAGGTTTTTAATGCAAAAACATCTTTTGAAGAACTGGAAAAATTTTCTGCTACAGGATATTTTATAAGCAATGGGCCGGGAGACCCTGCACCAATGGATTATGCTGTAAAAACAATAAAACAAATATTGGAAATAAATAAACCCTTGTTTGGAATTTGTTTGGGAAACCAATTGCTTGCACTCGCTAATGGTATTTCTACATTTAAAATGCATCATGGTCACCGTGGGTTAAACCATCCTGTAAAAAATATTATCACCGGTAAATGTGAGATAACCACACAAAACCATGGCTTTGGTATAGACCCTGAAAGCGTAAAAAATAACAGTAATATTGAAATAACGCACATCAACTTAAATGACGATAGTATAGAAGGAATACGCATAAAAAATAAAAAAGCATTCTCAGTACAATACCATCCCGAAGCCACACCCGGCCCGCACGACAGCAGATATTTATTTGATGATTTTGTGACGATGATGAAGGAGATAAAATGATTAAATTAATTTATTTGTCATTCTTTTGAGGAAAGCTGCTTTATAACTTTCACCGATTATAATTTCTATAGGCTAACTATTTTTGAGTAAAATGCTGTTGCCTTCTATTGTCATAATTTTTGCAAGGGAAACAATAAATAATTTGTGTACCGCATAAACTTATGAAACGGTATTTGTTAGCTTAATTTCTGTAAGAGTAATATTTAAAAAATAATTTTTTCTGGGAATTATAAATTGTGTTGATAACGTAAGTAAAAAGAGAAATACCAGTTTCTTTTTCATATATCGTAATTTTATGTTCTTAATAATTATTGTGAAAATAAATTTTGCTTTACAATAAATAAATTCTTTTACACCAACCGGTTAATTACCTATATCAAATTGCTGCTATAAAAAATTATGCAGGTATTAAAATGTTAAAAAATACAAAATGAAAATAGCCATCATAAACGGACCCAACTTAAACCTGCTGGGTAAAAGAGAGCCGGAAATATATGGCTATGAAACTTTTGAAGATCATTTTAAAAAGTTGAAAGAACAATTTCCATCGGTGGAGTTTAATTATTTTCAAAGTAATGTAGAGGGAGAACTGATAGACGCTATTCAACAATTTGGTTTTATGGCAGACGGGATAATTTTTAATCCTGGTGGTTATACCCATACCTCTATAGCACTTGGAGATGTAGTAGCAGCAGTACCTGCAAAGGTTGTAGAGGTACACATTTCTAATATTTTTAACAGAGAAGATTTTAGGAAGTATTCTTATATTTCTGCAAAGTGCGTAGGTGTTATTAGTGGGTTAGGTTTAAAGGGGTACGAATTGGGAGTTCGATTTTTTATTGAAAAAAATAATTGAGCAAAATTTTTACTTATTAAAAAGCCCCATAAAAAAATTAGGGGGCTTTTAATTATGAATACGGTACTCAATATTTAATTTCTACCCCTCCTGCTTTTATCTTATTGCCGTTTATTTCTACGTCGCTTTTACCATCTTTTGATTTTACTTTAATATTTCCTTTATCAATTTTAACTTCACTGCCCGTTCCCTTTACATTTATACCATTTTTATTTATAGAAACACTATCACTGTCAGTATTTTTTACAACGATAGTTCCTTTTTTGGTTTCATCTGATGCCGCATCTTTTGTATCGTTGCTATCTGCACCTGTATTAGTCGTAATATTTACAGCATCGGTACCTACTTTTACATCAGCATCATTTGTTTTAACTTCAATGCCGGATTGTACAGGTGTTTCTTCTTTTTTAGTATTGCAACTTACAATAGTGGCGGCAATACACGCAGCCATAAAAGTCATTTTTACAATGTTCATCGTTAGTTTTGTTTTTTATTTTTAATAATAATTTTTTTGTCGTTTACTTTTACATCTTTTTTATTTACCGATACGTTGGATGAAGTATTTTTTACCTTTACGGCACCACCTGTATCTGAGCCTGTATTGTTGTTTACATCTGCATCATCATCATCTGCTATTTTTTTGCCGCCTATTTTTTCACCTACATACTGTACTCCAGCCATTACTTTTTTTGTGTCTACTTTTACACCGTCACTATTTACATCTACACTGCCTGTCTTTACTGTGCCGGTAGTACCATCTATATCAACGTTACCTGCTTTTACTTTTCCTTTTTTAGAAATAATTACACCATTGTCATAGTCCTTTTGGCTCATACCAAAGCAGGCACTTTTATTATTTAAAGCTACTACGCAATTATTTAAATCTTTATTAAATACTACACAGCCAAATTGTATTAAATACCCTCCTACTGTTTGTGCCGGCACTTTATAAATAAGGGCATCTTCGCCATTGGTGTGTAAGAGTGCATAAACCCTTTCGCCGCTTATTAAATGCTTTATCCATATTTTTTTAGATAAAGTAGGATCCTGCATTATCTCCACATCAGCTTCTGCATCCTTTAGCTCATCCGGTGCCATTATGGTTTTTTGATCATAAGTACCCACAATCCAACTACGACTGTTTTGTGCAAAAGCCAGGCTCGTTCCGGCAAATGCCAATAAAAGTAAAAATAGTTTTTTCATTTTTGTAGTTTTTAGTTTAATAATGTTGTTGAAATTTTTATCTTTTTTAAAGATGACAATACATTATAAAAACTATGCCATTCATTTGTATATTTTTAAATTTAAAATGATTTAACAAATCAAAAGTGCATTAATTTTCACACAAAAAAATGATTGTTTTTTTAATTACGAAATTTAATAAAATGATCAGCGCTATCCAAGGATTTACATTATTAATTATTCATCTTTCCGTTTGCATCCAATACTTGAGCGCATACTTTTAATAGTGTATGTACCATAAAATTTTTTTATTGCTATTATTTAATGATTAAATTCGCAACAAGTATACCCTCTTTTACCAAAACTAAATTCCATTAACATGAAAAAATTTTTTCTGGCTCTCTTTGTTTTTATAGCGGGCAGTGCTGTAGCACAGCAATCATACACCGTAAAAGTTACTGATGCGCAAACAGGCAATCCCATAACAAAAGCTTCTGCCAGTATTGTTTCAAAAAAAGTAGGTGCCAGCACTAACAGCGAAGGCGTGCTAAGCATAAGGGCTGCGGCTGATGATTTGCTGCAGATAAGCAGTATTGGTTATAAAACACAAACAATAAAACTTACCGCAGGTACAGATATTGTTGTACTGCTGGAAGCCAGTTCTGTAGATCTTATTGATGTGGTAATAATCGGTACGAGGGGCAATGCAAGAGCTAAAACCGAAACTGCTGTACCGGTAGATGTAATTAAAATAAATAGTGTTGGTGAAAGCACCGCAAAAATGGATCTAACCTCTGTTTTAAATATTGCAGCACCTTCTTTTAATTACAACAAACAAAGCGGCAGCGATGGTGCAGATCATGTGGACTTGGGCACACTCCGTGGTCTTGGGCCAGATCAAACGCTGGTATTAATAAATGGCAAACGCCGCCACCAAACTGCATTTGTAGCATTATTTGGTACAAGAGGCAGGGGTAATTCCGGCACAGATCTGAATGCATTTCCTCAATCATCCGTAGATAGAATAGAAATTTTAAGAGATGGTGCATCTGCACAATATGGCAGCGATGCTATGGCAGGTGTAATAAATTTAAGGCTAAGAAAAGATGTAAACCACTGGACGGTAAACACCGGCTGGAGCGGATACTACGATACAAAATATAATTCGCTTAAAGCCTACGACCCCACACAATATGTAACGGGTAAAAAAATAGATGGCGGTACATTTTCACTATCAGCAAACAATGGGCTTAGCCTTGGCAAAAATGGAGGCTTTGTAAATTTTTCTTTTGATTATTTAACGCAGGGAAAAACATTCCGCCAGGTACCGGATACCAATATCGGCACAAATAAAAATGCATTGCCCTTAAACGGCGGCAGGCGTGCCTTTGGCGATGGCTCTGTGCAAACAGATGGTTTAATGCTGAACATGGAACTACCGGTTGCAAACAGCAAAACAATTTTTTATTCTTTTGGTGGCTACAATCATAAAACATCCGATGCATTTGCATACAGTAGAAATCTTTCGGCCAGGCCAAATCGATTCCCTACCGATGCCTCCAATAATGTCATTTTTGTTCCATCAATTATGCAGGTATCCAGCACAAAAGATACTTTTTACAATCCCCATATTGGTACACAAATAAATGATGCATCCATAGCTTTTGGTTTTAAAGGTGTGTCAGTAAAAAACTGGAATTGGGATGTAAGTTTAACCGATGGTAAAAATGATTTTCAGTATAACGGATCAAAAACATTTAATGCATCGCTTTTGGGTAATACTGCCAAAACAGATTTTGATGATGGCGGTTTTCGTTTTAGGCAGGCCACATTAAATATTGACCTTAGTAAATCTTTTAAAGTAGCGCAGGGTTTAAATTTTGCTTACGGTGCGGAATATAGAAATGAAAAATACAGTATAAATAAAGGAGAAGAAGCATCTTACCTTACGTATGATAAAGCCATACGTTTTTACCAGGGTACGGCAGATAGTACGGGGCTTGCAGGCGGTGCACAGGGTTTCCCCGGTTTTAGCCCTGCCGATACTATTACTGCAAAGCGCAGCACCATTGGGTTGTATGCAGATGTAGAATTAAACATTACCAATAAATGGCTGGTAGATGCAGCAGCAAGGTTTGAAAATTATACAGATTTTGGATCGGTACTTACTGCAAAATTTGCCACACGCTATAAGATCAGGGATAATTTTAATTTGCGTGGATCTGCCAGTACTGGTTTTAGAGCACCATCATTGCAACAAATAAATTTTAGTAATACCCTTACTTCTTTTAGTGGTGGGGCATTAGTGCAATCCCGCATTGCCCGCAATAACGATGCAGTTACAAAATTGGCTGGCATCCCGGCATTAAAAGAAGAAACTTCTATAAACGGAAGTTTTGGTTTTTCGTGGAAGCCTATGAAAGGCCTCACGCTTACAGTAGATGGGTATACCATTAAAGTAAAAGACAGAGTGGTGCTTTCCGGCCTATTTAGTAAAGATGATGCAACCTTGCCTGCCGCACTTACAAACGCCCTGCAGGATATTGATGTGAGCACTGCACAGTTTTTTGCCAATGCTGTAAACACCACAAACTATGGACTAGATGTTGTGGCAGACTATAGTGTAAAACTAAATAAGGGAACGTTTAAAGCCTTGCTGGCAGGCAATCTGCAGAAGATTACCATAGATGAAATTAAAGTGCCTGCTGCATTAAACACCAATGAGGTAAATAAAAAAACTTTTTTCAGCGACAGGGAAGAGGCTTTCATAAAAGCATCTGCGCCTAATCAAAAGCTTGCGCTAAGCCTGTCTTACAACATGAACAAATTTGGTGTAGGAACTAACCTTACCTATATGGGCAAAATTGTGTTGAAAGGTTTTGGAACTTCTACGCCGGAGAACCCTAATGCATCTGGCATAAACCCACAAGTGCCTAACGATAAAGACGGAACACTTGTGCCGGAAAACTTTAATTACAATGGCAAATTGGTAACAGATGTTTTTGTATCATACAAATTTTGCAAAAAACTAAGTTTATTTATTGGCGCAGATAACCTGTTGAATATACACTCCGATTATGGTGTAAACCCGGCAGCAAGAGGATATGCCGGCGATAATGAAAGCGGTGGTGCATGGGATAGTGTGCAGATGGGCTTTAACGGTCGCAGGTTATTTACCAAGCTGGCTTTTAATTTTTAAGGAAATATATTAATTGTTTAGAAATGCTGTAAACACGAAGAATACAAAAGATAATACAAAGCATAACACAAAGCTCACAAGGATTTTTAAAACTTAAATGTTCTGTTGAAACTTGTGCTTTGTTAGTGGCTGTGGTTCAAAATAATGCTCACAGATTTTTCGGATCTACACAGATTTTTGTTATTTTCTTGTGTTTCTTTTTGTCTTTATGCCTTAGTGGCTAAATTAAATTTTGTAATTTTTTTATACTACCTCTTTCAAATCATTTTATGAAAAATATTCTTGCACTATTTATTACTTTTCTTGCTACTACTTCTTTACTTTTCGGGCAAAATAAAACTGTAGTATTTCAATCAGATTTTGGGTTAAAGGATGGTGCAGTATCTGCAATGAAGGGTGTGGCAATGGGTGTAGATAGCAGCCTTAAATTATTTGACCTTACCCACGAAATACCTGCATACAATATATGGGAAGCCGCATGCAGGCTGGAGCAAACGGTTATGTACTGGCCTGCAGGTACTGTGTTTGTAAGCGTAGTAGACCCTGGTGTAGGCACACAAAGAAAATCTGTAGTACTTAAAACCAATGCAGGCCACTTTATAGTAACACCGGATAATGGTACCCTCACACTTATTGCACAAAGCGAAGGCATTGCAGAAATACGGGAAATAGATGAAGTATTTAACAGGAGAAAAGGTTCCGAAAAGTCGTACACTTTTCATGGAAGAGATGTGTACGCCTATACAGCAGCTAGGCTGGCAAGTGGCACTATTAGTTATGAACAGGTAGGAAAATTATTGCCAAAAAATGTGATGAGCATAGCCTACCAAAAACCCATGCTGGAAAATAAAAAATTAAAAGGAACCATTTATATACTGGATGTGCAGTATGGTAATTTGTGGACAAATATTGATGCAGTTTTGTTTGAGCAATTAGGTATACAAAAAGGCGAAATAATAAACCTAACTATTTTTCATAAAAATATAAAAGTATATAATGCAAAGATGCCTTACACTGCAACATTTGGTGCTGTAGCAAAAGGTAAACCGCTTGCCTATCTTAATAGTTTACTGCAATTGTCTTTTGCGCTAAACATGGACAATTTTGCGGCAGTACATCATATACAAACAGGGGGTGATTGGACGGTTGAAGTGGGTAGGTAAAAAAGGTTTTAAAAAAAATTAGTTTGTTTTTTTGTAATTGCTAGCAAGGTCATTTTGTCTTGTTATGATTTATAAAAGAAAGATTAAGACAAAGCTATTTTTTTTTAGTAAGTTATATTTTCTGTTTTAAAATTAGTTTTATAAATCCTAGATATTTTATTGTTGTAACTATCGGAACTACAAGTCTTATAAAGATTAATGGCCTTATTATATTTTCTGCTTCCTTTTAAATATCGAAATATTATTTCTTCGGATTAATAAAGGTAAAATGGTATTTTAAACAAAATGAAAGTATAAAAATTTCAACCTATGGATCAAACTACGGAGCGGACGGAGAGATTTTCGATTATGAATCGTTTGAATCAGATTTAGTTTTTTTATCTATTTTCTTTCCTGCCAAAATTATAATGAAGAAATTTACAATAAAGAAAACAAACCATGAAGATGTAGCATTAAAAGTGCAACGCTATATTTCGGTAAAAAAGAATTTGATTTGCTAGATGAGTTTATCCGTTTAAATAACTACCACAATGCATACCATCAATATTAGCCAGGTATAAATATGCTGTTGTAACAACGCAAACATTATAGCGTAATAATTTCCTCAATCCTCTTCAATAATTTGTGTTCATTATTAAAAATTTTAGTGGCAGCATCTTTGATTATTATACTGTAAATTTTATAACCAGTTAATTATTATTTTATGCCTATAATCAATTCAAAACAAAACAATGGTGATGTTGTAAAAATTTATTATGAAGACCTTGGTAAAGGTAAAAATGTTGTTTTTATTCATGGCTGGCCGCTTAGTGGTACTATGTGGGAATACCAGCTTACCCAATTGCCACAGCAAGGCATGCGCTGTATAACGTACGACAGGCGTGGCTTTGGTAAATCTGATAAACCATTATCAGGGTATGATTATAATACACTTACTACAGATCTTAAAGCCTTACTGGATGAATTAAATTTAACCGATGTAACCCTTGTAGGATTTAGTATGGGTGGTGGTGAAATTGCAAAATACTTTTCTTTGTATGGCGGTGCAAGAGTGAGTAAGGTTGTTCTTATAAGTGCAGTAGTTCCATACATGCTACAAACTGCTGATAACCCTGCTGGCGTACCACAGGAAGTATTTGATAAAATGGGTAAGCAAATGACGGATGACAGACCAGCCTTTTTGGAAGCTTTTAATGAAGATTTTTTCGGAGTATCTTTTATGAGCCACCCGGTAAGTAACGCCTTCTTGCAACAGGCATCTAACCAGGCTATGGAAGCATCTCCTATTGCTACCATTGAGTGTGCAAAGTCTTTTTCTACTACAGATTTTAGGGATGATGTAGTAAAAATAAATGTACCTACACTTATTATACATGGCGATGCAGATAAAACGGTTCCCATTGAACCCACCGGAAACAGATCTGCAGCATCAATACCAGGCGCATCTTACAAAATTTATGAAGGAGAGCCACACGGTTTATGGTTTACCGCTAAGGAGAGATTAAACCAGGATTTGATTGAATTTATTTAACTAACGATATATTTTTAAAAAGTAAAAAAGCGTTTTTCATTTTTTGATAGGCGCTTTTTTAAATTCATAGAAAAAATTTATTTCCAAGAATTAATAAATTTTTTATTAGGTATTAAATTGAGATAGACCCGAATTAAATTAATTAATTTTTGGCTTGCCACAGGCATTTTTTTTTAATTGCAAAAGCCATGTACAACCTTTACCAATATTAAATCTTCATAACGAAGGGGTATTAAATCTTGATCCGCCTTGAATTAGATTCATTAACGATTCCAAACTCTGAAAATATTTATTTGATAGATTTGGTATAGATTTCATTAGTCATAAAAATGTTATATTGGATACAGCAAACCTTTGTAAGTATCCAGAAAATTATAATGATATTTATCCTCTATTATTATTAAATGTAGATGGAATATTTAAAGTAAAGCAATCTTTTAAACCATAGTACCACTTATGAAACTAAAAAAAATAATGGTATTCTTATCATTTTTATTTCAAACTATAAACTTAAATGCACAGTTGCATAAAGATTATGGTTCAATTAAATTCATGCTTGATACAGTGATAAGTAACGAAATTAATAATAGTAAAGTACAAATAATACAGGGCAATAAGATATTTAAAATTGGATTAAATGAAAGTATAAACGTAAAAATTGGGGCTGAATTTTCAGTAGATTTTATAAATACTGGCATATTAATAAATGGCTTAAAACACCTTAAAATATTTGCCGATACTACCATAATAATAGGTGCCACAGCCTTAGAAACTGTAATAGTAAAAACTAAAAAAAAGCTTGTATCAGAAAATACTCAAGGGTTTGATTATTTTCCGCAGAATGATAGCTTATTGAAAGAAAAATCAATCTTAATGGGGCTACAAAGATTGCCTTTTATTAATGGATATGATGACCAAACAGTTCCAAAATATCGTCAAGATGGCAAAATTTTATTTACTATAAACGGGAAGCAACGACCCGGAATTGAAAATAATTGGGCATTAATATTAGGTATTATAAAAGGTAAGGATGTTTATAAAGTTGAATTGATAGAAGATGTTCCCATACAAATTAAGAACCAGGGATATGCTGCAATAATAAATATTTTGACACTTGAAGCAAATATTTATGGCAATAGCTTTAATACTGTATTATTTTATGACCAACGTAATAATCTAAATACATCCGCATCTGCCACATTTTTGCGTAAGCGCTTTGATATATCTTTAAACGTAGGAAGAGATGAGGATAATAAAAACGGAAGTAAAAAAACAGAAGTGTTAACTAATAATATTTTAAAATCAATTTTAGAAATAAAATCTAAGTATATATTTGAAACTAAATATGCTACTATAGATATAGGTTTTAGAAAAGATAGCTTGAGGGATTTTGGTTTAAACATTTCGGGACAGTCTACAGTATATAGCACAAAATATATCCCCACTTATCAATTTGGTATAAATGCAATTGGCGTAACTAATTTATTTAACAAAGAAAATTTAAGAGCAAATTTTAGTTACATATTTAGAAAAAAGAAGGGGCTAACCTATAGCATTATTGCTGCTATAACCTATGCAGGAGAAAATAAAGGTAATAACTTTGCATACTATGCTGCTAAGCAACAAGACAGTTCAGCAATACGAACTCCTATTAATGAATTATATTGGGTGGCGGAATATAATATTCAGGATATACGAAATCAAAAATACCCAAAAGAATTTGGGATTAAAATTTATAATAGAGATCTCAACCAGGATTTTAAAAGATATAATATTGATAATGGCAGCAATGAACCAAGCCAACTACTGTATAGTAAATTAGATAGTTTTACAACAAAGCAATACTCAATACGCCCCTATATAAGATGGGCAAATAATATTTCTAAAACAAAACGGCTAAACGTTTCATTTTTCCCTGAATTATATTTAGTAAAGAATAGCAGTGTGATTACACAGCCATTTTTTGTGCCTAATTTGACAATTGGATACAGAAAAATTTTAAACAGCATTAATTCATTGCGATATAGTTTTATAATTGAACTACTAAAGCCTAATATAGATTACCTCTCAAATGTTCAATTATTCAACGATCCTCAACAACAACAGGTAGGCAATATTAGATTGATCCCAAGTAAATATTTTGGCGCAGGTGTAGAATGGGTAAAGCGTAAAAAAGCAATCATTTCTTATGGAATTAATTTTGGTTATAATTTTGACCAGTATGATTTTTATATGACTGTAGACCCTACGACAAGTTTATTAAAAAGTTTTGCAAATAATGGGTTGAAATCATATAGATTTTCCAACACAATAAATTATCAAAATCAGCTATCAAAAAAAATTTGGCTTGATGTTAGCGGAGGATCATTTCTAAATTTAAACCGAAATAAAGTATTGCTGTGTTCAAGCAATAAGTGCAACTTTTGCTTTTAGTAAATATACCTCAATAGGAGTTTTGTAATTAAACTTTCTAACGGGTCTGTTATTAATCATTTTTTCAACTTTTTTTA
>JANXXM010000158.1 GCA_025350645.1 Ferruginibacter sp. | reverse complement strand
TCCTTTGCAGGGTTTAGATCTAGGGTTTTAGCAAAGGTGACCGGGTTGACAGTTTTACAGTTTTTAAACAAATTTATTTACAACAAACCAGTAGGCAGAGTAAAGCATACACTTGCTGATTAACTCCGCCAACGGGTTAATTTAATTTAAATATATGGTGACAAAATACAACCCATTTTACAGTAGTGTTATTTCTTTTATTTACTTCTTTAATGAAGTTTAAAAGCTGGTTTAATTAGTTTTAGCGTTATACATTTTTGCTAATGTCTTCTGTATTTTTTGTATTGCCATGCTTTAATAAAAATGGAAGTAAGCAGCTTTAGCCCAATAGATAAAAAATAAATAACTCAAACAGCTTCTTTATTGATTGAAATTGCTATAACATAGCAGCTTCTTTATCCTTTACCAACTGGGCTTTCAATTCTTCCAGTCCTTCAAATTTCACTTCATCTCTCAATCTTTTTTTTATTATTACCTGCAGATGTTCACCATAAATATCTTCATCAAAATCAAAAATATTCACTTCTATTGATCTTGCTTTTCCATCTACGGTAGGACGCATACCAATATTCATCATGCCTTTATATTGTTTGTTACGTAACCGCACATCTACCGCATATACAGCATTAGCAGGTATAAGTTTGTGTTCATTTTCGATGAAAATATTTGCCGTAGGGTAGCCAATAGTACGGCCAAGTTTATTGCCCTGTATTACTACTCCGCTAAGACTGTACGAGTGACCAAGGTATTTTTCAGCCTTTTGTATATCGCCTGTGAGCAACGCCTCTCTTATTTTTGTAGAACTCACAGCAACGTCTGCCAGTACATGTTTTGGTATTTCTTTCACTTCATAATTATAAGCAGAAGAAAGCGATTCCAGCAACATAATATCCCCTTTGCGATCATTACCAAAACGATGATCGTAGCCTGTTATAATTAATGCCGGATGAAATTTTTCTACCAGGAAATGTTGAATGTATGCTCTTGCAGTAAGTTGAGAAAATGCTTTATCAAAGGGTACTATTACAATATTATCAATGCCTTTTTTTGCAAGTAATTCAAATTTTTCCTCTTGCTCATTTAAAATATACAACGGTTTTTTCAAACTCTCCACCACCTGTTTAGGATGCGGGTAAAAAGTAATAAGCACCGGTGTTCCACCAATTTTTTCTGCTTCTTTTATTAATTGTTCTATTATCTGAAAGTGCCCGGTGTGCACTCCATCAAAAGTACCTATCGTTATAACCGCTTTTTTAAATACCGGCAGTTGATCTATATTTTTATATACATTCATATTTGGGTGCAAAAGTAGTTGAGAAATGAATATTGAATATTGGTGAAGTAACATTTATTTTGCACATAATAACAAAATCGGAAATTTAAGGTAGCTAAAAAAATAACTATGTCATTGTACGCAAAAAGAGGAGTATCTGCACAAAAAGAAGAAGTACATGCTGCTGTAAAGGATCTTGACCAGGGCTTGTATGTAAATGCTTTTTGCAAAATATACCCTGATCATCTTGCGTGTGATGCTGATTATGTAAATGTGATGCATGCCGATGGCGCAGGAACAAAAAGTATTCTGGCATATTTATACTGGAAAGAAACTGCTGACCTTACCGTATGGAAGGGTATAGCTCAGGATGCAGTGATAATGAACCTGGACGATTTGTTGTGTGTGGGTATACACGATAATATTATTTTCAATTCCACCATTGACAGAAATAAACAGCTGATACCAGGAGAGGTTTTAACACAAATTATTAACGGAACGCAGGAAGTATTTGATTTGCTAAAAACGTTTGGCATAAACATTCATTACCTGGGCGGCGAAACGGCAGATGTGGGAGATGTGGTACGCACGGTAGCAGTAAACGGTACCATGGCGTGCCGCTGGCCAAAAAATAAACTCATCACAAATGATAAAATTGCTGCCGGCAATGTAATTGTGGGCTTTGCATCTTACGGGCAGGCAACTTATGAAAGTGCCTATAATAGCGGGCTGGGCAGTAATGGGCTCACCAGTGCAAGGCATGATGTATTGAGCAAATATTATGGAGAAAATTTTAAAGAAAGTTACGATAACAACCTGGCGGATGATGTGATTTACCTGGGCAAAAACCGCATGACAGATAATATTGATATTGCAGGTGCTGAGGTAGAAAACCTCGGTAAATTAATTTTAAGCCCCACCCGTACGTATGCCCCTGTACTCAAGAAACTGCTTACAGAACATTTTGAAAAAATAAACGGACTTATACATTGCAGCGGTGGCGGACAAACGAAATGTTTAAAATATTTGCCCGGCAATTTTAAAATAATAAAAGACAATTTATTTACAGCACCACCTATATTCAATATTATACAAGCAAACAGCGGCAGTACTTTAAAAGAAATGTATGAAGTATTTAACATGGGCTGCAGGCTGGAAATTTATTGCGACAGCGCAAATGCTGCCACAATGATAGAGGCCGCAGCAGCATTTGGAATAGATGCCCAAATAATTGGAAGAGTAGCCAATAGTAATAAAAAAGAATTGCACATAACCTTAAAAAATGAAGAAATTATTTATGAAGGATAAGCTATAGCTACTTTACATGGTTGTACTCAATATATTGTTAACTGATATCACCTGCATATTAATACATAAAGTAATTTGAAATTTGTGTACACACTGTGTATACAATCTATTCTTGGCTTTTTTAATTTTAATGAAATTCAACTATGTTTGCCGCCTTACTTAAAACAAGATAATTGTGCGTTTAAAGAGTTTAGAAATAAAAGGATTTAAAAGTTTTGCAGATAAAACCGTACTCAATTTTGACGAAGGAATTACTGGGGTAATAGGCCCCAACGGCTGCGGAAAAAGTAATATTATTGACAGCATTCGCTGGGTTATTGGCGAGCACAAAATCAGCAATCTTCGTAGTGAAAACCTGGAGAGCCTGGTATTTAACGGCAGTAAAACCCGTAATGCAAGCGGGCTGGCAGAAGTAAGCCTTACGTTTGAAAATACCAAAAACCTGCTTCCTACAGAATTTAATACCGTAACCGTTACCCGTAAATATTATAAAAGCGGCGAAAGTGAATATCGACTCAATGATGTAGCCTGCCGCCTCAAGGATATTCATAATTTGTTTATGGATACGGGGGTAAGTACAGATAGTTATGCCATAATTGAATTGGGAATGGTAGATGATATTATAAAAGATAAAGAAAACAGCCGCCGCAAAATGCTGGAGCAGGCTGCGGGTATTACCATTTACAAAACAAGAAAAAAGGAAGCAAAATTAAAACTTGATGCAACGGAACAGGATCTTGCACGTATAGAAGATCTGTTATTTGAAATAAACAACCAGCTTAAAAGCTTAGAGAACCAGGCGAAGAAAGCTGAGAAATATTTTGAAATAAAAAAAGAATACAAAGAGGTTTCCATAGAGTTGGCAAAAGCTGCATTGGAAGGTTTTAATATTACCTACAGAGATTTAAACGAGCAGCAGCAGCAGGAAGTAGATAAACGCATAGAACTGGAAACCGCTATCGCAGGAGAAGATGCTCATTTGCAACAGCAAAAACTGGCGTTTGTAGAAAAGGAAAAAGCACTGCAAACCATGCAGCATGCCTATAACGAAATGCTTGATAAGGTTCGCAGTAAAGAAAATGAAAAAAACCTAAGCAGCCAGCGTTTGCAATATCTAAAAGAAACCAAAGCCAGTCTCGATGAGTTTTTAAACAAAGCCACCGGGCAATTGCAGGGGCTGGAAGCGGGCATTGCATTTACAGGAAATCAGATTGTAGAAGAAGAAATAAAAATAGAAGAACTGGATGAAAAACTGCAGAATCTTAAAGATGCCGTAGAAGACAAACGTAAAATATTTGATGATAAACGCAGTACCATTGATGTGCTTCGTAAAGATAACCAGGCCATACAACGAAACCAGTTTGATGCAGAAAAAAAAGTGGCCGTTGCAGATACCAGTATTCAGAATTTGCAAAGAACCATCCTGCAAATAAATGAAGAAAAGAAACAACGCATTGCACAATTGCAAACGCTGGAGGCAGATAAAAAGATAAAGGAAGAAGAACTGGCGCAAAAGAAAACTGACCTACAGCAATTGCAGGAACTGCAGGACCGCACCAAAGATCAGATTTTGCAAACGCAGAATATGATGGAAAGCATGCGTAATAATCTTGCAGAGGAGAGCCGCAAATTAGATGCCCGCACCAACGAGCACGACCTGCTGAAAAGTTTAATGGACAGCATGGATGGCTACCCGGAGAGTGTAAAATTTTTGCACAATAACAGCGGGTGGAACAAAGATGCACCGCTGCTAAGTGATATTATTTATGTGAATGAGCAGTACAGAACTGCGGTAGAAAATGTGCTGGAGCCTTACCTCAATTATTATGTGGTAAATAATTTACAGGAGGGCCTGCAGGCCGTAAATTTATTAGATGCAAATAAAAAGGGAAAAGCAAATTTCTTTTTGCTGGATAAATTTACGGGTACAGAAAATTTTGTAAAACCTGCTGATACCATTGCAGCATTAGATGTAATTGAGATAGATGAAAAATATAATCAGCTTGCAAAATATTTACTCGCCAGTGTTTTTATTGCAGAAAATGAAGATGCATTGCAACACAGTAATGGTGCTGTTATTCTGGAAAAAACAGGTAAATATGTAAAAGGAAAATACTCGCTTACAGGCGGCAGCGTTGGTTTGTTTGAAGGTAAAAAAATAGGCCGTGCCAAAAATGTAGAAAAACTGCAGGCAGAGATTGCCATACAACAAAAAATAGTGGCAACGCTTAAAGCAGACATACAGCAAAAACACAACGAAGTAATTGGTTATAACGAACAGCTAAAAGAAACTGCTATAAAACAAACACAGCAGGATATTAATAACCTTACCAACCTTGTTTTTTCGCTGCAGAATAAAATTGAAAACCTGCATCATTTAGAAACCACCAGCACTAGCAGGGTAGAGGAGCTGGATGTACAATTGCAAAATAACCACGATGCTATTGCAGATACGAGAACCGAGCTGGATAAATTTAATACACAACTGGAGGAGCTTGCAGATAAATTGCAGCGCATAGAAACAGATTATGCCAGTGCAGAACAGGAATATAATTTTGCCGGCGCTGCATACAACGAAAGCAATTTAAATTTTACAAAACAGCAAAGTAAAGTTGCATCCTTACAATCTGAACTGGCTTTTAAAACTACGCAATTGGCAGATTTGCAATTGCAGGTAGAAAACAGCGGATCTCAGTTAAAAGATGCAGCAGAAAATATTGACAGTACTGCCGAAGTGCTGAAAGAACTGGAATTACTTTTGGTAAATATGCTGCAAAATAAAGAAGCAGAAGAAAAGCAACTGAACGCAGCAGACCAGGCCTATTACAACATGCGCAATTTGCTCACAGAAAAAGAAAGTGAGCTGAGGCTAAAACAAAAATCTAAAGAAACCATTGATACTTTACTTACCACAATAAAAGATAAATTAACGGAACTTAAGCTGCAGCTTAGCGGTATGAAAGAAAGGCTGAGCGTAGAGTTTAAAGTGGACCTGGATGTAATTATAGATGAGCCACGCACCGGCGATGTGCCGCTGGAGGAATTAAAAGAGCGCAACGAGCGCATGAAAAAGCGTTTGGAAAATATGGGCGAAGTAAACCCAACGGCCATAGAAGCGTATACCGAAATGAAAAAAAGGTATGAGTTTATTTTGGAGCAAAAGACTGATCTCGTAACTGCAAAAGACAGCTTGATGCAAACCATACAGGAAGTGGAAGCAACGGCCAACCAGCAATTTTTAGAAACGTTTAATAAGACAAGAGAAAATTTTCAAAAAGTATTTAAGGCATTATTTACTGATGAAGATACTGCCGATATGATATTGGTAGACCCTGATAACCTTGCAGATACCGGCATTGACATCATTGCAAAACCAAAAGGAAAACGTCCGTCCTCCATCGGGCAACTGAGTGGTGGTGAAAAAACATTGACAGCCACTGCATTATTGTTTGCCATTTATTTGATAAAGCCTGCGCCGTTTTGTATTTTAGATGAAGTAGATGCGCCGCTGGATGATGCCAATGTAGGCAAGTTTACCAACATGATAAAACAGTTTAGCGAAAACTCCCAGTTTATTATTGTAACCCATAACAAACAAACCATGAGCGCCGTAGATGTTATTTATGGCGTAACCATGCAGGAAGCCGGTGTAAGCAAACTGGTGCCGGTAGATTTTAGAAGTTTGAATTAGTGGAGGAGGATGTTGAGGAGCATGGGCAATGGAACATTGATGAACATTTGTTTCCGGCTTTACGTTGCTGCCGCTCAAAGGCAGCGGCATCCACTGCGATCCGGGCTATGCGGGACAGGGGAGCGAGCTTAAGCTTTTATTGAAGGGAAGTAGAAAACTGAACTTTAGTTTAAAAAGTTTATTTAATTAACTAGGAGATATTCTCTAAATACAGAAAGGCGACTCAAAAATGTAAAATTACGACAAAGCAACTGATGATTTTCAATGCTTTAATTTGTTAGTTATTTTTATTTAGGACTTATATTTATTTGTTACAGGCAAGGCTACGGAACCTCAAAAAATTAGAACCAAAACATAAATATGGAGCAAACACAATCTCTAAAAAATCTAATAATTGACATAGAGAATCAAAAAATATTTTTACCCGAATTTCAAAGAGATTTTGTTTGGGAAATTTCTAAAACTTATGATTTATTTGACTCACTTATTAAAGACATTTTTATAGGTGCAATTATTTATGGTATTCCATCATTTGACATTGCAATTAGAGAAATTGATAATAGAAAAAAAGTAACTAAAGGGAAAAAGCGACCACCATTAGAAATAAAGACAATTACCAAAGAAGAAATTGAGAAGTTACACCGATTAAACAAAAACAACTTTAGGCTTGTACTAGATGGACAACAAAGAACAACCTCTTTGTATAGGGCATTAAAAGGGACTGACGAAGTTTGGTTTATATCAAAAAATGAAGATGAAATAGAAAATTCTACTTACGAAAATGCTGAGCTTGAAGATTTACTTTTAGAAATATCAGGAGACCAAGAAACGGATAGACTTTGTATAAAATTATCAGACGTTTGGGAGATTGAAATGAGTGATTACGATGAAGATGAAATCAAAGAAAAATTCTTTTATCAAACGTCTTATTATATTGCTTATAAAGACGATGAAGGCTTTGACGCTAAGGTAGAATTTAAAAAATATAGAAACTTAAGAAAAAGGATTGCAGACTTATTCAAGTCAGAAAAACTGTTATCGTTTTATCTCCTTGATATGAACCTAGAAAAGTTTGTAGTTTTCTTTGAGAGAAGTAACACTCGTGGTGTTCAATTAAATTTTATAGACATCCTAGCTGCAAAACTTTACACAGGGAATTTTAATTTAAAGGAGAAAATTAAAAAATTTGAAAATAACAATCCTACATTATCACTTGTCCCCGAAATAATAGTTCGTTCAATTGCATACATTAAAAGTTCTCCAAAAGAAATTAATAGAAACTATATATTAACTTCTTTAAATGCAGATGATTTTATAAAATGGTGGGATAAACTATGCGATTTATACAAGACAGTTTTAGATTTCTTATATCAAAATAATTTTATTATTTCACAAGATTGGATGCCATATGAAAATATGATTATTCCTTTGATGAATTTTCTAAATGAAATTGGAGGCGACTTTCATCAAATGACACCACCACAAAAAAGATTTGTTGAATATTGGTATTGGAATTCGGTTTTTTCATTAAGGTATTCGGGTTCATCCAATGAAAGAATAATTGAAGATTCAAATATTTTAACTCAAATCGCAAAAAATAAAAAAATTACTTCCTCAAGTTATTTTAATAAACTTTCTAAAATACAAACACTTTCAGTTGATGATATATATTCATTTAACAAAAAAGCAAACGCAGTCTATAAAGGAATTCTTAACATAATTAATTACGACAACAAAGGATTAATGAATTGGAATAATGATGCAAAACTTTCTCTCAATTCGATTATAGAAGACCATCATATATTCCCCAAAAATTATTTAAATAATTCTTTATCTAGTGACTCTGAGAAAGATTTAATTGACTGTGTAGCTAACAGAACATTAATACCAAAAATCCAAAATATTAAAATTAGCGACCAAACTCCTTCTGAATATTTAAATGAAATTCAAAAGCTAAATTCAGATATTGAAATTTCTTTGACTAATCATTTAATTCCGAAAGAGCTTTTATCAGGTGAGTATGACAAAGAATTTTTAATATTCTTAGAATTAAGAGCAACATCAATATTTGAAATAATTGACAAACTACTAATAAAAAATAAAGATAAAATACGTGAAGAGTTTTATGAAGAAGTAAAATATGAAGAAACTTCAAATGTTGAAATATTCTCTTCGTATAGAAACACAAAAGCAACAGCTACTTTTAATCCAACTACAACGAAGATATTTTATAAAGGAAAATTATATGACAGCCCAAGTGCAGCAGCAATTGCAGTAAAAATTGACAATGGAGCTTCTGAAGATACTACTGAAAATGGTTGGACATTTTGGAAATACATTGATGAAAATGGAAGTGAAAATAAAATAAACGAATTAAGGATAAAATAAGGGTGAAGGATGAAAAGCTTCCTTCTGCCTTTGTTGGCTAACGATTCTCCCTCTAGCGCAGAAGTGATGCGAAGGTTTTGTAGCTTGGCTTTCTGTGCGGTTACTAAGACTAGGGTTCAAGCTAAGCACAGATACTCACCTCCTAGCGCAGAGATGCTAACTCTAGCCCCCTCTAGCGCAGAAATGATGCGTAGGTTTTGTAGCAAGGCTTTCTGTGCGGCTATTAAGATTACGGCCTTCGCCTCGGTTCGTGTCATCACGAACTGTTCGCACAGGTAAACGTTTGAGTTAAATAAAAATGTAACTTAAAGCATGATTAATGAACAGCGAAAATCACACACAGCAATAAATAAAATATATTTTTGGACAGCTACGATTCATAAATGGATATCACTTTTAGATGGAACAATTAATAAGCAGATTATTATTGATTCACTAAAATACTTATCAGATAAAGAATTAATAACCGTTTATGGTTTTGTGATAATGCCAAACCACATTCATCTCATTTGGCAGCAAAATCATTTAAATGGTAAGGAAACGCCAAAGGGCAGTTTATTTCAGCCCTTGTTGGCATACAATTCACCCACTCCCATTCATTACCAAATCGTACCCACCCTTTCCGCCCTTGTTAGCATTCCCATTACCCACTCCCACCCATTGCCAAATCATTCTGACCGCCATTGTTGGTTTGCAGCAGAGGAAGTAGCCGAGCGTACCGACAACAATAAGTGCATCCCTAACTATAAAAGATTTTCTGTATTTTGAATTAATGAAGATCTTTTCTATCGAATGGCCACAGTTTTGTACCGCAACAATACTAAACTGGCAACCTCTTTTAAGTAACGATAAAAACAAGGATACAATAATAGAAAGCCTCCAATATTGTGTAAAGAAAACCAAAGTAAAAATTTATGTATTCGTTATTATGAGTACCCTCTAGCGCAGAAATGATGCGAAGGTTTAGTAGCTTGGCTTTCTGTGCGGCTATTAAGATTACGGACTAAGCTAAACACAGATACCCATCCGCACTTTGCCATGCTGCATATCTGCGCTAGTGTAGGCTATTGTAGGGCGGTGAGAATGTTTCAAACTAATCATTGACTTGGAGAAACAACTTTTTATAAATTTGCAAAAAGGCAATTATGAAAATCAATGAAGTTTTAAGATCTCAAATTTCAAATATTATTGAAAATCAGCTGACCAGTAACGAACCTGTTGAGACAAAAAAAACTTACAATAGATTATTAAGCTTAGGGCATAGCAATTTTGAAGCAAAACAACTTATTGGACAATGCATTATTTTTGAATTATTCGATGTGATAAAACACCAAAAAACATTTAATGAAAGCCGGTATATTCAAAACCTACAACAATTGCCGAAAGAACCATCTGAATAGTGAAAACAATTTCTCTAGGCTTAGTTGTGTTACCCATGGGAATAACAAATGAAGTGCACTCTATACTTTTACTATAGCAGAGATGCGAATTCTAGCGCAGAAATGAGGCGTTGTCTTTGTGCTTCGGCTTTCTGCCGCAGCTCGGCACAAGTTGAGCGGCAAATTATAATGCATACCAAATAAAAAATTTTTTAGCATCAACCGCACAGATACCCTAACGCACTTTAGCCATGCTGCATATCTAAGCTAGTTTGCGAAGCGTTCATAGCATCAAGATTCTAGTGGGCATTTTAACATTAATATCAGCTCATATTAATAAAGGCAACATTATTGATGTATTAAAAATAGTATTGGTTTTGCTCCAAACTTTTTAAAATCATTTTTATGCAGATGCACTTTGAACGACGTGGCCAGGGTAAGCCACTCCTTTTGATTCACGGAATTGGAGGCAGTTGGAAATCGTGGAATTCAGTTATTGACGGTCTGGCAAGTCACAGAGAAGTGATCGCATTAGATTTACCGGGTCATGGAAAAACTCCTGCTTTGTCCGGTGAAGTTTCTATTAGAACACTTGCAGATGCTGTGACGGTATTTTTGCAGGAAAATAATCTTACTGGAATTGATGCAGTGGGTAGTTCTATGGGTGCAAGGCTTGTGCTGGAACTGGTGAGAAGGGGAAATGTGCTGGGTGCAGTAGTATCGTTAGACCCGGGCGGTTTTTGGAAGGGTTGGGAAATACCTTTTTTTTATAATAGCATTGCAGCATCTATACGTCTCGTGCGTTTATTGCAACCCGTTATGCCCGGCATTTGTAAAAGTGCTCTTGGCAGATCTTTGTTGCTTTTGCAATTTTCAAAACAGCCTTCTAAACTTTCCCCTCAATTGGTTTTGGATGAAATGCGGTCCTATGCAGCCTCTCCATCGTTTAATGAATTGTTACGGAATCTTGCGCATGGTGAGCCACAACTGGGATTGCCATCTGGTTCTGTAATTAAACCACTGGCAATTGGTTGGGGTCGCAATGACAGGGTATGCTTTCCAAAGCAGGCCTCAAGGGCAATAAGTTTATTTCCAGATGCAACATTGCATTGGTTTGAAAACTGTGGACATTTTCCCCATTGGGACGCACCACAACGTACGATTGAACTTATTTTTAAAATAACCGATTGAACAAGTTCCAATACAGTGCCGAAGGCGGAAGGGGTTGATTTAAAAATCCCGTCACGGCGAGGTTTTCACCGTCCGCCTTCGTTAATGTCACCACAAACCGTTTGTTTAGGTTATTGCTTAAATTTAATAAAGGGGTAATTAAATTTTTAATTTTGTTGGCAAAGTGAAAAACAAAAAGCCGGCAATAATAGCAGTAGCAAACAAGCTTTTAAAACAGATATTTGGAGTAGTAAAAAACGAGTGCTTGTTTGACAGAAATTATTATAAAAAAACAGTCTGATTTTATTTTTTGATTTTCTGCACAGTTCGTGTTGTGTTGTATGCAGTTAAATTTTACAAAGTAAATACTCTTTCCTCTTTGTTAGAATTCCTCCGCCTAGTTTCGTATCTCACGAAACTTCTAAATTGCATTCGTGAGACACGAACGAAGGCGGAAGCTTTTATAATGCTAGGCATTGATATGGTTCCAAACACACAATTAAGATGTGTGGCACCACCTCTACCATCCCAACTAAACTCAATGATGTAATCTAAATCGCCAATAGTTTTTACATAAATGCCTTTACTTTTTTTAAACGTATAGCCTAATCGTTCAATTGATGGAGTAAGTAATTGAAAAAAGATGTCTTTTTGTTGACTCATATTTATTTCATTTTTCTTTATTAACTACCCGGCAATTTCTTCCCTTGCTTTGCTAACATAGTAATTTCATTTATTCGTTTTGCTCTTGTTGCTTCTGTTTTGGCAATTTTAATTACTCGTAACATTAAGCGTTTGCTTGATGGATTAAAGCTATCGAAATATTGCATTGCTGGTTCATTTTCTTCCAAACATTTTATAAAATCTGCTGGCTTTTGTAATAATTTTAATAAAATTAATTCATTTTTAAAGCACTTAACTTCTTGTTCTACTATTTTTTATTTAATCAAAAATTAATTTTTTTTCAACACCAATTCATAACTCGTATTTCTGCCTGCACCAAAAACTTTAAAAAGACCCATTGCCAATAATTCCTGCAAATCCCTTGTGGCAGTAGCTTTGGATGTTTTTGTGATGCCAATATATTTTTGCGCATTCATACCACCTTCAAATCCATCTACACCTTCGGCAAATATTCTTTTTATGGCTCTAAGCTGCCTTGTATTTAACTTTTGCTGATGCGTTTCGTAAAAAATTTTTTTTTGTAAAACAAAATTTATATGCCTTGTAGTATAGTCTTGTGCTTCTAATACTGTATGTACAAAATAATTTATCCAAGGTGTTATTTCATTTTTTCTCTGAGCTACTTGTAATGCGGCATAATATTCTTTTTTCTTTTTTTCTATAGCAAACGATATGCTTATTAGCCAAGGTTTTTCATTATGCTGTGCCAATACTTTTTCTGTAAGTGTTCTAGCTATTCTTCCATTGCCATCTTCAAATGGGTGCACCGATAAAAAATATAAATGTGCCAATGCTGCTCTTTCAACTGCATCGTTAATTGGGGTATTTCCATTTGGTGCGGTGTTATTAAACCACTCTACATACTGCTTCATTTCCTGCATCATACTAGCCGATGGCGGTGCTTCAAAATGAACTTTAGTTTTTCCTAATACTCCCGATATTACTTGCATAGGTTCTTTATGCGTACGCCACTTGCCTACTTGTATGTCTGTAGTGTTATAGGTAAACAATAAATTGTGCCATTGTAAAAGCATTGCCTTTGTTAATGGCTTTGCAAAATCTTTTCGCATTGCTACCATTAAGCTGCTTATGTTTTCTGCGTTTTTATTTTGTATTACAAATGCTTTTTGATGTAAACCAAGGTTTTTCTTTATGCTACTTAACACATCTTTTTTGCTATAATACTCTCCTTCTATTTCTGATGTTTTTATTGCTTCTACTACCATTAAATCGAGTATAGCTTCGTCGGAAACTTGTAACGCCAATGTAGCAGTACCACCATCATATTTACCATTATTAAATATTATGGTTTGCAAGCTTTTTGCAAGTCCATTTAATTTGTATTTAAAATTTGGCCAATCTTTTTGTTCCCAATTATAGCGTATCATTTCATTATACTTTTACTTAAATTACATAAAATATGAGCCGATTAATTTTACTAATCGGCTCATATTTTATATTATTTTGAGCCGATTACTTTCCATATTCGGCTCAAATGTACAACTATTATTTTAATTATTATACTTTTATCGGCTCATAAAATATAACTCAAGGTAGCTTTTGGGAGATAAATGTAGATATCGAGGGTTTATTTTTTCACCAAGGCTTTCACAATAGTTGGTTTCTCTATTTCACCTGGCCAAATTTCTAACGTATAATAATCATCGCCTTCATCATTACTTACTGTTTCCAATTTAAAAGATGAAGCTCTTACAATGTAATTGCCATTGGCTATTTCTTTTTCAAATTGTATATCAAAACCTGTGCAATTTAATATTTGCAATTTGCCCGATTCTATTTGCAAAGGAGCATCTACAATAAAGCTTGCTTCTGCATTTGCTGTAGGAGAAGCATCGCAAAATGTAACCGTTACATCTATTTCGGCATATGTTGCTACTGTAATGCCTAGCAAGCCTTTTCCATAAGCTATTCTGTTTGTTTCAGACTCATTTGTATCCCAAAAATCGGGTGCATCTGTAGTAGCTTTTGTTTCCGCATCTTGCACATAAAATTGGTAATACTCTGTGTAAAATTGTAGTGCTGTAGTGTTCATATTTTTATTTTATAATTTTCAATTTTCCTTCTATCAATTTTATTCTTCCTATCCAAAAATTAATGGCATCTTCATTTTTTACAATCCCTGTTTTTTTATCTGTCAATTCACTAGGAATTGGCCATAATTTTTCTTTGTATTTATTTATTTCTTTTTGCACTTCACTTTGATTTGTTGGTTCAATTCTTTTTCTCCAAAAAACTAATTCTTTATTATAATTAAAAATTTTATCGTCGTAATATTTTATCAGCATTTCTTTATTATTCGGTATGTAACCAGGGCCTTGGCAGCCACAACTGTGAAATGTAATTCCTACCGAATATAATCGTTCTATATGCTCCCAAGCTTTTTCATCTTTCATTTTTGGCGATTAAAAATCTAATCCCATATTGGCCATTAGGCTTTGGCATTGAGGGCATTTAGCATCAACCGATTTTTCATTATCTCTATCCACATCAAAAAGATGTTTTCGTTTAAATGTTTTTCTACATTTAAAACAGGCGTAGTGGGGTTTGTATTTGTAAAATGCGTAACGGCACATCGATTTTATTTTTTAAAATTTTATTCCTTTTTATAGTTTATGAATTTGAATACCTTGATTGCTTTTCCCCGTTTCAGCATCGAAAGAAACAATCATTTTATATCCATCAAAATGATAATGCATTTGGTTCACCATATTAAAAAAACCTCCTGTTGTTACTTTGTTATGATGCGTTGGTTTACCTGCTTTTTTTAATACAGTTTCCTCATTATCTTTTACGCTTAACCCATAAGGAATTTCAGTTTCATCTTTACCAAAAAAGAAAGCAAAAAAATAGTTGTATTCGTTTTCATCAGTTGGAATTTCTGCAGTGTCATCATACATCGTTAAGCAATCTATACGCAAAGTAATTTTAGATGCTTTGTCTTTGTACTCCTTGTTTTCATCGAACCTGTTGTATGCAGGAAAAATTTTTACAATTTGAGTTTTAAATTCTTTTGAGTCGATGTGTTTGCCTAATAACGGCGTTAATTGTTGTATCATATTTTTATTCTTTACTTCTATATTCTTTTCCGGTGTTTACATTGATGTAATAATATCTTTCGTTGTCCCAAATTCTTATTAAGTTTGAGGTTTCTGCCCAGATAAAATTGAATTTTAATGGCACTAAAATTTTACCTTTTGTATTAATAATTCCTTGTAATTTGTTTTTTTCAACAATAAAATATCCGTTGGTAAATTCCATTTTGTCATATACAATTTCAGAAATTGGCTTACCTTCAAGATTTAATAATTGATGCGTATAATTGTTGTCTATTAGTGTACTCGCATCTAAAAAATCATCAAAAATTTTAATACTATTATATATTGGCGGAATAGTTACATTGGACCTTACATTGACTAAACCACGTTTATCTCGCTGTAAATCTGCGGTTTGAAACCAACCTTTTTGCAAATCGGTGGCGGAATTTGCCTCACGGATATAGCCGTATTCTAATGGAATGAGCAGCTGTGAATACTGATCGTACAAACCGTATTTTTTATTTTTCTTAACTGAAAAGTAACTTATTGTTTGGTTTATAATTGTTAAATCAGCTTTTAAAATCTCGTTTGTAATTTCGATTTTAGTTATATCCTCATACTCTCTTGGTACAATTATTTTTCCATAAATGTCGATTACGCCTTTTAGCAAATCTTTGGTTGCAATCGCAAATCCGTTTGAGAAATCAAGGTTATAAGTATATAAAAAATCAACCCGAATTTGGTTACTAAAATTTATTGTACCATATTTTCCGTTTTTTTTGGCAATTAATGTTACGATGTTTTGAAAATATAGTTCGTCATAGTCAAATGGAACTTGTATAACGCCTTTTGCATCAATAATTCCGTATTTGTAAGTTGTATTTTGCGCTTTCAAAAAATCATTATTCCTAAGAAATTTTAATGTGCTATAAATTGGTTTTATGAGAATTTTGCCATCTGCAGCTTTCAAACCAAAAAGTGCTGTTTTCATATCTTGAAAAATCGTTTGTTTTGGCTCATCTTCAAATTTTGGTTCGGCAATAAATTGCCCAGTTTGCAAATCAACATAAGTTTCTTTGTTTTTAATTTCGAATCGTCCAACGGTTTCATTTTCTCTAACAAACGGAATTTTATCTGACTTAAAGGTTACTATTTGTTTACCATTTTCGTCAAACAGAAAATTATCAAGAAGCTTTTTATCGATATTTTTCCAGGTCAACAAACCCGTTACTGTCGATGCTAAAAATGTTTTTGTTTTTTCGAAGTATTGCACGTCAATATATTTTGGTGCTACAATAATTTTTCCTTCCCAGGTACAAACGCCGCTATTGGGTTCGTTTTCGCCTTTTGTAATATCAAAAAAGCGGTTTTCGAAATCAACATGTTTTATGTTGCAACCATTCGGTGCGCTATATTTCTTACCATCATCAAAAAAATCTATGGCATCTGCTAAAAATTGATTAACTGTATAAAATCTAAAATCTTTGTATTTGCCTGGTTCAACAAGCCATTTGCCTTCGGGTAATTTTAAAATTCCGTTGGTTTCATTATCGAGCGCAATGAATTTTAGGTTTGTAATAATCGAATCGTTAAAGTCTTTTACATCATAAATTGCTCTAAAATTTACTGGTAAAATTTCTTCCCCACTTTCACGAATATAACCTTTTACATATTTATTATCTAAGGTCGTAGCATTTGGGTTATTATTTTCGACTAAGGCAATTCCATTTTCAAACAAATCGGCAAAGTCATATTTTGGTGCAATCATAATTTTATCAGAATCTGCATCGAGATAACCCCATTTTCCTTGATTATTATGAAAAGGAATCAGCTTTTCGTTGATTATTTTTTGGGCAAAAATATTCATATTGCAAAAAATGATGATTAGAAATGCAATTGGCTTTTTCATATTACAATACATTTGGTATGATTTATTTACTTTAAAATTTTTGTATTTTTTACTTAGCTCAGGATATAGCTTGTTTCATATTTTTTTTGCAATTATATCTTCTTAATAGAATTTAATGAAATAGACAAATTCTAGTAAATTCAATATCTAATTTATAATAAATAACATTCTTTCAAAAAGGCAAAAGCGCCAAAAATGATTAAAAGAAATAGGCAAATACTTGAATTTCTTAAACCCTTTTTTTTAATTTTTTGAAAAACAATAATTTGTGCAATTGCAACAATACTAAAAATAAAAAACAGAAGTGGCATCAAAAAAATAATTGCTATTAACTTATCAGAATTTGGGGCTTTTTCAATTAAATAATTGCATCCTAAAAAAAATAATCCAAATGCAACCACATGTCCTAAAAAATGAATTGCAGGATAGAATGTTGAAATTACATTTGATGACTTATTATTATTTTGATTCATTTTATTAATTGTTTGATTGATAAAAATTATTTTATTTGAATGTTGCTGTCTGGTTTGTCGCTTTTTTGTTTGCCAGATTTCCATTCAACTTCAATTTCGTTATGTTCATTTTCAATATATTGAACAAATTTTTTTAGTTTTTCGATATAAATTTTGTTGGCTTAAATTGAGCGTTCATATTTTTTACAATATTGTTTGATGCTATTTCTGATGTTTTCATCACCTTCGGTATTCATATCATTGGCAACTCTAGAGAAATAGTTGTCTAAAATTTTGTCAACATCCTCACTAATAGTTGTTTTGTCAAAATTTGTTCTTGCCTCTTGCGCCGCTGTTGTATAATACATTACTTCCATCATTTTATCTCCGCCTAGTTTCGTGTCTCACGAAACTTCTAAATTACATTCGTGATACACGAACGCAGGCGGAGGATACTTTCATGCACTTTTGCATGGCAAACTATCTGCTAAATTTTGGGCAAAAATTGAATGGCTGCGCTGCTTAGCCGAAAATCCTTTTTGTGGACAATGTAGTCAAAAATGGTTGGTAAAAACTTTTAAAAAGCATATTGGAAAAGGG
>JANXXM010000153.1 GCA_025350645.1 Ferruginibacter sp. | reverse complement strand
TTTATTAAAAAGAAAAAAATACCGGGTACGATGATGAATGCTACAAATCCCATTACTTTTTAGTTGATTCATATATTTATTTTTTTACCCGCCGAAACAAAGAACCTTTTTTTGTTTTCTGTAGAGAAATTGCTGTGGCAGCAAAACAAAGAAAATATTTTATTTCTCACAGCGAAACAATAATTACGACAAAACAAAAGCGTTTTTTTCTAGCATTACCTAATTTTCAGCATTTGCTTCATCCACTAAAATTTTGCTTCCAAAGCATTTACTTTTAAAAATTACACGGTAAGCAAACGGCTAAAGTCCATCTATTTTCGTTATTATATTTTACCATTCAACCATCAAAATTTTCCTTTTATACAAATGGAATAACAATTTTTTTTACACCCATTTTATCTAAATCATTTACAACTAATAATTTAGATGAAATATTTTATCTAATACACTACCCACTACTTTAAAAAGGATAGTATTATGTGTTACATAGTACCAAACAAAACCTATCTTTGTGTAACAAAAGAGAAATATTGTTGGTAGCTAACAACAAGGATCATTTAAAAAATATCTAAACAACATTTTATGAACATAGATAATACAGCAAGCCAAATGCGCAAAGGGGTTTTGGAGTTTTGCATTTTATCTGTAATACAACAAGGGGAAGCTTACCCGAGTGATATTATAGATAAAATGAAGGCGGCGAACCTTAGCATATTTGAAGGCACATTGTACCCGTTGCTTACCAGGCTTAAAAATGCGGAACTGCTTACTTACCGCTGGGTAGAAAGTAACAGTGGCCCGCCACGAAAATATTTTTCGCTAACAGAAAAAGGCGGCGCATTCTATAAAGAACTGGAAGCAACCTGGAACGAACTTGCAAACGCAGTACAGGCTCTTACAGGTAAATAAAACCCTATCAACTTACAACTAACAACATTGCAATAATCATCAATTATTACAGCATGAAACAAGTAATCAACATCAATTTTCAGGGCAGGGTAGTTCCTATTGAAGTATCTGCCTACGAAATTTTAAAAAATTATATAGAAAGTCTTACCCGCCATTTTGCAGGGGAAGAAGGCAAAGAAGAAATTATAAATGATATAGAAAGCCGCATCGGAGAACTTTTTCAGGAGCATTTAAATAAAGGTGCTACCTGTATTGTAGATGATGATGTAAATGCAGTAATAAGCAGCATTGGCCGCCCGCAAGATTTTGATGATGCACAACCGGCACAGGCTGCTGAGGCAAATAGCAACCATTATAATAACCAATATAAAAACCAGCAGCAAAATACCAGTACAAATGCCGCAGGTAAAAGAAGGTTGTACAGGGATGAAAATCATAAACTAGTAGGTGGTGTATGCAGCGGTATAGCAAACTATTTTGATATAGATATTGTGGTTGTAAGAATTGTGTTCCTCATTTTACTGTTCTCTTTCGGTATAGGATTTATTCCTTACATTATTTTATGGATAGCAGTGCCCAGCAGTGCAGTGCAGATAATAGGCAGCCGTAAAAAAAAATTATACCGGGATACAGAAGATAAATATATAGGTGGTGTGTGCAGCGGTATAGCCAATTATTTTGGAATAAATGTGTGGATCCCCCGCTTACTTTTTTTGCTTCCTATGATTACACTTTTTGGCAGAAACAGGTGGGATGATTTTGGCATCTTTCCGGATATAATAAGGTTTAGCCCGGGCGCCTTCTTTGTATACATTATTTTATGGCTTGTGCTGCCAGAAGCAAAAACTACTACAGAAAAACTAGAAATGAAAGGCGAGAAAGTAGATATGAATAGCATTAAAGAATCTGTAGTAGAAGAAATGAAAGGTGTGCAGGAGCGTGCACAAAAATTTGGAAAAGAAGTTATAAATGTAGCATCAGAAAAAGGAAGATCTTTTGGATCAGATGCTTCTTTAGCTGCAAAAAAAGGAGGCCGTTCTTTGGGAGATATTATTATTTTTCTGGTAAAAGCTTTTGCATATTTTATAATTGGTATTATAGGGATAACGCTGGTGGTAGCACTTTTTTCCGGCGGCATAGTTGCCATAAGCGGCTTTCCTTTAAAAGATTTTTTATTAACTGATGGAGTACAAAATGTGTATGCGTGGGGCACGCTTATTTTCTTTATTCTTGTACCCATGGTAGGTGTAATTACTTGGATTATCAGAAAAATTGCTAAAATAAAAACGGGTAGTAAGATGCTTCGCCTCAGTTTTATTGCTATGTGGATACTGGGCTGGATATCCGTTATGCTGCTGCTTGCTTCTTTATCAAAAGATTTTAAATACAACGCAAATATTTATGAGCAAAATGTACCGCTTACAAACCCCTCTGTAAAATCACTGGAAATTACAGACCATGCGCCAGGCGTGAGTTATACCAGAAAAAGATGGTTTAGCGGAGATTTGTTTGATAATCTAGACGAGGATACATTTTCTATAAGAAATGTAGCAGTGCATATTATAAAATCGCCAAACGATAACTTTAAGGTAACTACAGTAAAACTCGCCAGTGGCAATACCAGGAGTCATGCAGATAGTACAGCAGGGCTTATAAAATTAAAAGTGCTTCAAATAGATTCTACGCTCATTGCAGACAATACAGTATCAATTAACAAAACAGATAAGATAAGAAACCAGCGGGTATTTATTACCGTGTATGTACCGATAGGCAAGCGTATAAAAGTCAATGGAAATTTTAACCGGGTAAATACCATACATTTTAACGGCCCATTTTCTATACGAAACAGCAATACAGAAGATGATAATATTTCTGTAGATAACCTGGAAACCGGCTGGGAGCAAGGCACCTGGTATACAATGACAAAAGATGGGCTGGTAACTGAAAATGGCAAACCGGCAAATTACAATGGAGAAGATGACGAAAATAAAAATACAGGAGATAATAAAACAGGCACATATCGGTATGATAGCAACAGCAACCCCACAGCCATTGATTCTTTAAAAATAAAATTACAGAAAGATGAACAGCGTATAAAAGATTCGCTTCGCAAAGCAAAAGAAAAGATAGATAAAGAATTAGAAAAAATGGATTCCAAAAATAATAACGGTACGGCACTAAACAACACAGTAATGCCTTTAAATAATTTTTTACTCTGCTTGTATTAAAGAAGGTTTTGCAATTGTAAGTTGAGGTGAATAAAACCCTGCCGCATTGGTAGGGTTTTTTATATGTATTTTCTTTTCTTAAACACATACATTTTACACCGGTAAAAATGCGGCGTCCTTTTTCTACCATAAATTATTAACTACATTTGCCCACTAAAATATTTTAAATTTTATATAAAAATGAAAAATACTCCCTTTACAGATAAGCATATAGCACTTGGTGCAAAAATGGCTGACTTTGCTGGTTTTAATATGCCCATTTCTTATACCGGCATTAATGATGAGCATGCCACAGTGCGCAATAATGCAGGCGTATTTGATGTGAGCCACATGGGAGAATTTATGCTGAAAGGTACGCAGGCACTCGATCTTATACAACGCATTACCACCAACGATGCTGCAGTACTTACAGCTGGCAAAGCGCAATACAGTTGCATGCCAAACGAACAGGGAGGTATTGTAGATGATTTGCTGGTATACTGTATAGAAGAAAATAAAACCTATATGCTGGTAGTAAATGCAGGTAATATTGATAAAGACTGGAACTGGATTCTGAAGCATAATAGCAATGGGGTAGAAATGCAGAATATATCAGATGATACCTGTTTGCTGGCCATACAAGGCCCCAATGCAACAAAAATTTTACAGCCGCTCACGGATATTGATCTGTTGAATATGAAATATTACACCTTTCAAAAAGGAAAATTTGCCGGGGTAGATAATGTATTGATAAGTGCTACAGGCTACACAGGCAGTGGTGGTGTAGAAATTTATTTTCAAAATAAAAACGGTGCTGCAGTTATAATATGGGATGCCATTTTTGATGCTGGAAAAGCAGCAGGTATAAAACCAATTGGCCTCGGTGCAAGAGATACCCTGCGGCTGGAAATGGGTTTTTGTTTGTATGGCAATGATATAAACGATACCACATCTCCCATAGAAGCCGGCCTGGGCTGGATTACAAAGTTTACTAAAGATTTTAACTCCAGAGGATTGTTTGAAAAACAAAAAACTACAGGCGTGCAAAGAAAACTGGTAGGGTTTGAAATGCTGGAAAAAGGAATAGCCCGGCATGATTATGAGATTAAAGATTTTGAAGGAGGTACTATTGGTATCGTAACATCGGGTACGCAATCCCCCACATTAGGAAAGGCAATAGGCATTGGTTATGTAGATACAAAATTTTCCCCTATCGGCAGCGAAATATTTGTAAAAGTGCGCAACACATTATTAAAAGCTTTGGTGGTAAAAATGCCTTTTGTATAATGGCAAAAATTGATATTACTACATTTATTGGAAATAAACCTGAGATCGTTTTTGATTTAGCCCGAAGCATAGATTTACATAAAATTTCCACAGCAAAAACAAATGAAAAAGCTGTAGATGGAGTTACAGAAGGATTAATAAGAATGGGTGAATTTGTAACCTGGCAGGCACATCATTTATTGAGGCTGAGAAATTTTACTTCTAAAATTATTTCTTACAATTATCCATTTTCTTTTACAGATGAAATGCAAAAAGGAGACCTTAAATATTTTTGTCACAAGCATTCATTTGCAAGAAGCAATAATGGCACGATAATGAATGATGTTATAATTTTGGAAGCACATTATGGTTTATTAGGCAAATGGGTTATGCAGCTATTTTTAAGAAAATATTTTGATCGTTTTTTAGTTGAGCGTAATAATATTGTAAAAGAATTTGCAGAGTCCGACAAATGGCGAGCTCTTTTAAAAAATGAATATTTATACTAAATTATGAAACCATCCTTATACACCTGCCTCTCCCCGGCATTATTAAACTTATACGATGTAAACAGCAGCATAGTGGTAATAATAGATGTGCTTCGGGCCACGAGTACCATTGCTACTGCATTACACAATGGTGCAAAAGAAATAATACCGGTAGATAGTGTGCCGGATTGTATTCGAATAGGCAAAGAAATAAGTGCCATTACAGCAGGAGAAAGAGATGGGCAGGTAGCAGAAGGTTTGCAATATGGCAATTCCCCTTTTGAATATCCTACACATTTTATAAAAAATAAAACGCTTGTACTTACCACTACAAATGGTACAAAATTACTGCACATGGCATATTCTAAAGGGGCCAAAGAAATTATTACTGGTTCTTTTCCTAACATAACAGCAGTGTGTACCTATTTATTGCAAAAAAATTTCAGCGTTATTCTTGCCTGTGCCGCCTGGAAGGATAAGGTAAATATAGAAGATACATTGTTTGCAGGTGCAGTAGTAAACCAGATTAAAGATAATTTTACCATAGCTTGCGATTCCTCTCAAATGGCAGAAAGCCTTTACCTTACTGCACAACCAGACCTGTATGCTTTTATGAAAGAACGCAATGCCACGCACTATCACCGCCTCACCAAATACCACCTGGAAAAAGATATTCGTTATTGCCTTACCAACGATACTGCGCCTGCTTTGCCCGTTTTTATTGACGGAAAACTGGTGAATGGAATTACTTAAAAAAAATCATTAATTCTATTTTATACAAGTAGCAAAAAATATTTATTTAATTATACCTACGCCGATTACGGCCAGAAGGAAAGCTATAGGGAAGTATAAAAATATGTAGACTTTACCCCAATACTTGATGCTAAAATTTTATTTCTTTCTACAACTATAAAAAGACAGCATATAAAAAAAAATTAACCTTTCTCAGCAGGTAAAATATCTTCTGCTCTTGGATATACAGATATACGAAATCCTGCACAATATTTATTATTCTGTTGCCCTATCTCCGGATAATTTTATTTTTTACTTTTGATGATAGCTTTACGACAGTGGGAAATTTAAAAATATTGGGAGTAGCATTTACTGCCAAATATATTAACCATTACATTAAGCAATTTACTTTGTCAACCAACTTTCCCTTCGTACCTTGCGGAATGCGTTTTAAAACGTGCCATTGCATTTTTTTAAAATGTCCGATATTATTCGGCTACCAAATTATAAATAAACAAATCCATTGGCATTACCACACCTTATTAAATTTGTATACAACAACGGCACAGATGAAGTTATTCGCCGTGGCAAAAAAATCCATTCACTCGGCTATGTAGAACTGGTGGAGCATGATGAATTGATGAGCAACATTGTGTTTCGGGTAAAAGATGATGTGTACAATACTTTTTACAAAGTGTATATAGAAAAATATGGAGATGCAAAGGCTATGAACCTGCGCTGCAGTTGCCCTTACAACCTCGGCGAAATTTGCCGCCATGAAGCCGCAGCATTACTGCGCCTGCAAGATATGGTAGATAAAAACCTACTGCGCAGCAGCGTTATACAATACAACCAGGCACACTCCGTAGCCAAAATGAAAAACATAGATCTTAAGATTGTAAAAATGCTTTCATCACCAGCTATTTTTGATGAAGCAGAAGAACTGTTACAAACTACCAAGGCAAAAATTTTAAAAGCAGAAGATGAAAGAGTGGAAGCAGAACTTGTAGTAAACGGTGAAAAATTTCCGCTGGTAATACAAAAAAATGACGAACGCAATTTTGATACTTCCTGCATGTGCAGCGAAGCTATGCACCCGCTTTGCGAACATAAAACATTATTATTTTTACAACTGCTGCAGGCGCATGGTTCTAATTATTTTGACAGCATAAGAAATTGGGATAAAGAAAAAAATAAACTGCTGCAGATATACGGGTATAACCTTACTGATGATCTTAAAGGAAAATTTGAATTTACGTACAAAGACGGAAAACCATTTTTAAAGCTACTGGATACTTCTATAAAAAGAGTTGTAGCACCAGTATCAACAAGTGTTTCGCAAAGGCCTTTTCATTCTTTTACTCCGGTGGCAGTACCACAGGTTATTATACAACAGGTACCGCTGGCACAGCAAAAAAAATTAAGGCTGGGGCTTATTTTTAATTTTAATGTAAAAAATTACCCGGGGTTTACTGTAGATCTTGTGCAGGGAGAACCTGATGAAGACAATAAAAAATTCATCAGCAAAACAGAAAAAATAGACCTTACAAAATTTGTAGATACAGAGGTTTATACAGAAGATGATAAGCAACTTTTTCAGCAGGTACGTAAGTTACAGGAGAATGAAATAAATAAATACCTCAACCGCAATTCTCCCTTTAGTGGAATATGGGAAAATATTATTCATACCGATGGGGATGAATTACCAGACGAAACAAAATCCCTCATTACGGAATATCTTCATCCCAAACTAAAAAAAATATTTGATGACCAGTCCAATAATCCGTTTGTTTTTATCCTTCCCTTTAGCAAGCAATTAAAAACGGCTAACCTTCAGGAAGTAGAACTGAGCGATGTTTTTTTGAGCCCGGTTTTTAATGTAGCCGCCAAAAAAAGTCAGTTTGAAATTACCTGCATGGTAAAAATAAATGGCACTCCTGTTTCTTTTTCTGAAAATATTTCGGGTAGCAGCCTTGTTTTTTTATATGAAGATGTGCTGTACACCTGGGGCAAAACGGAAGATGTGACACAGGCAGAAAAATTTATACGGGAAGGAAATATAGCCCTTACAAAAAGCAATTGGGCAGAAAAAATGGAGAAAATCATTTTGCCCCTCACAAAAGAATATGACGTAACGTTTGATAAATCTCTTGTAAAAGAAATAAAAACTACAGCACCAGATATTAAATTAATGCTGCAGGAGCGGGGAGATTATTTATTGTTTCAGCCCATATTTAGTTACAATGGTTTTGAAACAAAACCTGGCGATAAAGAAACATTGATAATACCGGATGGCGACAAAATATTACAGATACAACGCAATAAAACCGCCGAAGAAAATTTTATGAAAAAACTGGAGAATCTACACTCTGGTTTTATTGATAAAGCAGAAACAGGCAGCCTTGTATTAAGAGGTGCAGAAGTGCTGCGGAATAACTGGTTTTTTCTTTTTGTAGATGCCATGAAGGAAATGAAAATACCCGTATATGGTTTTGAGGCATTGAAAAATTTTCGTTTTAATACAGCCCGGCCCAATACCCATATACACGTAAGCAGTGGTATGGATTGGTTTGATGCGAAAGTAGAAATAGAATTTGGCGAGCAAAGGGTGGGCATAGATGAAATAAAAAGAGCACTGGCAGATAAGCGTTCGTTTGTACAATTAGGCGATGGTACGCTGGGAATATTGCCCGATGAGTGGTTAAAAAAATACTCCTTACTTTTTAAAGTAGGCGATGGCCGGAGCGATAAATTGCGCTTATCTAAATACCACATGAGTGTGATAGATGACCTTTATGAAAATAGGAATGAGGAGGAAATGAGCTTTGCGCTGGATGAAAAATATGAAAGGTTAAGAGAGTTTAAAAACATACCGGAAATACCAGCGCCTGCAACACTGGAGCCCATATTAAGGCCCTACCAACTGGCGGGTTACCGCTGGCTCAATTATTTAAATGAAGTAGGCTGGGGTGGTATTTTGGCAGATGATATGGGGCTGGGTAAAACGGTACAGGCACTTACCATGCTAGATCATTATAATACCGCTAATAATGGGCTTGTGGCAATAGTGGTATGCCCTACTACATTGGTTTATAACTGGCAAAACGAAATAAAAAAGTTTACGCCAAACCTTACAGCACTTATACACCATGGCAGCATACGTACAAGAAAAGCTGAAGAACTTAAAGCATACAATGTTATTATAACAACTTATGGAACGCTGCGCAGCGATATACAATTATTGCTAAAAATAAATTTTGATTATGTGGTGCTTGATGAAAGCCAGGCAATAAAAAATCCTTCATCAAAAGTTACAAAAGCTGCCTCTTTATTACAGGCCACCAACAGGGTTTGTATGAGTGGTACACCACTGCAGAATAACACATTTGATATTTTTGCCCAAATGAATTTTCTTAACCCAGGCCTGCTGGGTAGTATGGAGTTTTTTAGAAATGAATTTGCAAACCCAATAGATAAATTTGGAGAACAGGAACAAAAAGAGCACCTGCGAAAATTACTTTACCCATTTATATTAAGAAGAACAAAAGAGCAGGTAGCAAAAGATTTACCAGATAAAACAGAGCAGATCCTTTTTTGCGAAATGGAAGACGAGCAGCGTAAAATTTATGAGGCATACAGAAATAGTTATAGAGATAAAATCTTGGGTACAATAGATCAGCAGGGAATAGGTAAATCGCAGCTTACCATTTTACAGGGGCTTATGAAGCTAAGGCAAATATGTGATAGCCCTTATATTTTAAATGAAGAAGAAAAATATCCTAACCACTCTATAAAATTGGATGAGCTTACCAGGGAAATTACAGAAAATATCGGCGATCATAAGGCATTAATATTTTCTCAGTTTCTGGGAATGCTTGCACTCATAAAACAAAAGTTAATAGAAAACAATATTCCGTTTGAATATTTTGATGGAAGCACTTCTGCACCAGACAGGGAAAAAGCCATACAGAATTTTCAGAATAATGACGATTGCCGGGTATTTTTAATTTCGCTGAAAGCGGGTGGTGTGGGGCTTAACCTTACCGCTGCAGATTATGTATACATTGTAGACCCCTGGTGGAACCCAGCCGTAGAACAGCAGGCCATAGACCGTACACACCGTATAGGACAAACAAAAAATATTTTTGCATATCGTATGATTTGTATTGATACCATTGAAGATAAAATTTTACAATTACAGGAGCGTAAGAAAATTCTTGCAAAAGAACTTATTGCTGATGATGCAAATTTTGTAAAAGCTTTGAGTAAATCTGATGTAGAATATTTATTTAGTTAGATTTTTAATTTCTCCCAAAGCGTATAAGATTTAAAAGATCGCAAAGTGTACTGATATAAATTGAACACTTTGCGATCTTTATATTTTGGGGTAAATATTTTTGAAACACTTATTCTGACACACAAACACTCAAGAGGCACTAGGTTCACAAAAAGGTTTTAAGTAATAGAAATTCTTGTGTGCTTTATTAAATCTTGTGTGCCTTGTGTTACATTTTGCTTTGTGTTTAAAACTAATTTGTTGCTTTACTGTTTACCAATGTTTCTGCCTTTTTCACAAGCATAATAAATTCTTTTCTGTAGCCCTCTTCATCTTTACCAACAGATGCATTTGCCAAACTCAATATCTTCGTATAATTTGTATTTCCTTTAAATTGGCTATTGCGCAATAGCATGGCAAAAGATGAAACTGCTGTTGCAAAACGAAAATTATCCGAAGTATTGCTAATAGCAATTCCTTTATCAGCTACGGGGTGTACTATAAGCTCGCTGATGTCTTTTTCCGGAGATTTATATCGGAATTTTACGGTAAGTAATTCATCATTAAAAGTGGAAGCAGGCATTTTATTTTTTACTTTTTGATATTTTAAAGGATCGGTATTTTTTAAAAAATCTGACTCAACCCCGGCCGGAATAATTTCATATAATGCAGTAACGGTGTGCCCGCTGCCCAGTTCGCCTGCGTCTTTTTTATCATCGTTAAAATCTTCTTTGTTCAGTATCCTATTTTCATAACCTATCAATCTATAACCTGCAACTTTTGTGGGATTAAATTCGAGTTGCAGTTTTACGTCTTTTGCAATAGTAAAAAGTGTACCGCCAAATTCATTTACCAGCACTTTTTTTGCTTCATTTATTCCATCAATATATGCATGGTTGCCATTGCCTTTATCGGCTAGCTGCTGCATTTTACTATCTTTATAATTACCCATACCATAGCCAAGTACAGTAAGAAATATTCCTTTATTTCTTTCCTTTTCTATCAAACGTACCATATCATCATCGCTGCTTGCACCCACATTAAAATCGCCATCGGTACAAAGTATTATCCTATTGTTTCCTTCCTTTAATAAATTTTCTGCAGCAGTTTTATATGCCAGTTGTATGCCTGCACCGCCTGCGGTAGAGCCGCCAGCCTCCAGTGCATCTATAGCCGTTTTTATTTTTATTTTATCTGTTCCGCTCGTTGCAGGCAGCACCAGCCCTGCGTTTCCGGCATATACTACTATAGAAATTTTATCTTTTTCCCGCAACTGATCAACCAATAATTTCATAGATGATTTTACCAGCGGTAATTTATTTTCATCCATCATAGAGCCGGATACATCAATCAAAAAAACAAGATTAGATGCCGGTAGGTTTTCTACCGGAATGTTTTTTCCCTGCAGCCCTATGAGTACCAATTTGTTTTCTTTGTTCCATGGGCAATCACTTATCTCTGTGTTTATAGAAAAAGGATCTTTACCAGATGGCTGAGGGTATTGATATTTAAAATAATTAATCATTTCTTCTGTACGCACTGCACCTGCCGGTGGAAGCTGATTACCATTTAGGTAACGGCGTACATTGCTGTAAGAAGCTGCATCTACATCAATAGAAAAAGTAGAAAGTGGCTCGTCTGTTACTTTTCGAAATCCGTTTTCTACAATATTGCTATACTCCTCTGTATTACCTTCATCATTGGTATTTTGATATTGTAATGTGCCGGCCGGGGCGGGGGTGGAATAATACTTGGCATCTGAGGAAACCTGCACTCCGCTTACTCTTCCCCGTAAACTTTTATCTACTATAGCATATTGCTTTGCAGTTTTCTTATTTCCTAAAGCACTTACCACAACTACTTCTTCTAAATTATCAGTAGTTTTTTTTAAGACTATATTTATAATAATACGATTATTTATTTTTTCTTTTGCAGTAATATAACCTACCGCAGAAAATGTAAGCCAGGTCATACTTTCACTCACAGAAATTTTATAATTTCCCTTTGCATCTGTACTGGTTTCGTTACTTCTTGCATTAATGGTTGCTATTATCGGGTTACCTTGTTCATCTGTTACCATTCCTGTAATAGTTACACTTTTTGTGCTGCGAAAAGCTATCATCAGCATTATTAATGGTAAAAGCAGCGGAATAATTTTTTTCATATTTACTGTTTTTTAGTTGAAGAAATAATTTATGCGAAATATAAAGCATTGCAAAAAAGAGGTTTTCATGAGGATGCAACTGATTTAAAAAATGCATAATTTCTTTACATTATTTTTTTGAAAACAGACAAAGCAAAAAAATACCGGCCTTTTTAAAAGCCGGTATTTTAAAATAACTATGTAGAAATTAATGCTGGTGGTTGTGTTGCATTGCAACCAGTTCATCTGACGTTACTGTTTTTTGTACTGGTGAAGTTTGTGCTGCTGCCCAGCCAAATAATTTTTCTGTAACAAGGCGGCGGTAAGTGGCATCTACCTGTTTTTCATCTTTCATCATACGATCCAGGTAGCTGTCTAACCAACTGGTATCTCCTCCCATTCCCATCTGCCCAAAATACCTGCTCACTTCTTCTTTCATGTGCGCCCTTAGCTCATCTTCTGTTACATCCAGTTTATTGTCTTTTACAATGGTATCACTTATCAGCGTCCATTTAAGTTGGTTTTCAAAAGAAGGATATTCTGCTTCTGCTTCTTCCTGCGTTCTTTGTTTATCGCCACCTGTTTTTAGCCAGCGGGTAAGAAATGCTTTGGGAAATTCCATATTGGTATCCAACAATAAATGATATATCTGATCATGCAATTGGTTTGCAGTTTGCGATTCCCAGTATTTACCTATCTCTTCTTTTAGCAATGACTTTAATTCATCTGTCGTTTTTATTTCTTTACCTGGGTAAACCTCATTAAAAAATTCTTCATTCAGTTCTCTTTTTTCTACCAGCCCAATGGTTTTTATTTCCAGCTTAAAATATTTTTTGGCTGCTTCTTTATCTTCCGCATCCAGGCCAAGGTCTTTCATCATCAACTCCAGCTTATCGGCTTCAAATGTTTGCTCCAGTTGAAACACAAAGCTATCACCAATTTTTTTAGCCATTAACTGCTTTTGCAGGGCAGCATTAAAATATTTTACAATTACAGCATTTTCTTTACTAATACCATCTTCTTTTTCTATCCCGTTTTCATCGCTTTCGGTAAATAAAACATTTACCACATTTTCTTCATTATCTACTGTTTCCCGCTCCGCCATTTTGCCTGCTTTTATTTGCATACGGCTTATTTCTTCTTCAACCATTTCATCCGTTACAGCCACATTATTTTTTGTAACAGTTGATTTTGACAAATCTGCCAGCCCAAATACCGGCTTTAATCCTATTTCAAAAGAAAAATCAACATCAGCAGGGTTGTTCATATCCAGCTTTCTCATATCATTATCCAATGGTAATGGTTGTGCAAAAATATCCGGCCTTTCTTTATCCAGGTAAGTATATAATTCTTTTTCTATTGTTCTTAAAACTTCATCAGAAAAAATACCTGCACCATACATTTTTTTTATCATACCGCCGGGTACCATTCCCTTGCGAAAGCCCGGAATATTGGCGGTTTTGCTGTATTCTTTCAGCTTTTTTTCAAAGGCTGGCAGGTAATCTTCTTTATTTAATTTTACGGTAAGCTTATCATTTAGCAAACCAATGTTTTCTCTAAGTACTGTAGCCATTATATTGTTTTTTGCCCTTTTTTAATCGGGATTATAAAAAAAATCCTTCCGTTTTGGCGGAAGGAGCTTATTTTTTGTGCGGATAATAGGGGTCGAACCTACATGCCTTGCGGCGCTAGATCCTAAGTCTAGTGCGTCTGCCAATTTCGCCATATCCGCATTTGGGCTGCAAAAATAAGGGAATTTTCAAATAGTAGGAATCTTTTTTAAGCCTTTTTTAAATACAAGATATCAGGATAAATATTGCGCCATTTTGCACTTTTGGGTATCTTAATATTTTTTTTATACACTATAAACCTTTTACTATAAATAAATACAGAATTAGATAACCTACTATTACATTGATGTACACAAAACAAACAGAAGGCTTTTGTATAAAAAGCTGCGTAAACTTATGCTAAAAAAAGAATTGGATTGTACGCTATATTATGTACAGCGTGCAAAATAGGCGAAGCAAAAATTTCGTCTGCCTGTTATTTAATAAAATAACTATTTTACTCAAAATATTATCTAGCCAAAACGCTGCAAATATTGCACATTTGGCTACAAAAAATTTGTGATGAATATAAAAATTATTGGCAGAGATACAGAGAAAAAAATGATAAATGAATGTTTAGAGTCTTCACAAGCCTGTCTTATGGCGGTTTATGGAAGATGGTAAGTGGGTAAAATATTTCTTATTCCCAATTATCTTCAGCATAATAAAGTATTTGAGTTTTGGTATTCATAATGTTAATACCGCATCACAGTTAGAAAACTCATAAAAAAATATCAGAAACTTTTAATAAAATATCTTAATACCTGCACCGGATAAATGAGTTACAACATTGGATATTTTTCAAGGGTTTTTACACAAAAAAGATAGAAGGTGATTATTTTTTTAGACGAATTTCTTTGGATGCAAACGGGCGGGTCTAATTTTTTTAGCAGCATTTGAAAACTTTTGGAATACCTCGCCAGCCTTCAGCCAAACTTATGCATCCACCAATATTATTTCAATTATTTGCTCTGTTTATTGAGCAACTCTTCTAATTCTTTTACTCTTTTTTCCAGCTCTGGTAGTTTGCGTACCAGTGCCTGGCTGCGTAAAGAAGATACATAATCTGTAGCAGGTGTACCTGTTACAGCTGTATTAGGTATGGTAATGGATTTGCTTACGCCACTCTTGGCATTTATTTTTGTACCATCGGCAATTTGTATATGCCCTACAATGCCTGCCTGCCCTCCTATCATTACATTATTGCCTATTTTTGTACTACCACTTATGCCCGTAAGCGCCGCCACTACAGTATTACAGCCTATCTCTACATTATGTGCTATCTGCAGCAGGTTGTCTAATTTAGCACCTGTTTTTATAATGGTACTGCCAATAGTGGCACGGTCAATGGTACTGTTGCTGCCTATCTCCACATCATCTTCTATAATTACATTGCCCATTTGCGGTACTTTTTTAAAACTTCCATCTGCCTGCGGAGCATAGCCAAAACCATCGCCGCCAATAACAGTGCCCGCATGCAATACTACATTTTTTCCTATAACACAATCGTGATAAATTTTTACACCGGGGTGCACAATGCTATTGTTACCAATGCTTACATTATTGCCAATATAAGCGTTGGGATAAATTTTTACCTCATCGCCTAATGTGGCATTTTCCCCAATATATGCAAAAGCACCAATGTAAATATTGTCTCCTTTTTTTACGGTAGCGTGAATGTATACAGGTTGCTGTATGCCTACCATTTGCTGGCTTTGCATTTTTTGATATTGCTCTAGTAATACAGCAAATGCACTGTAAGCATCTGGCACACGAATAAGCGTGGCTGCCACAGCTTCTTTTAGTATGAGAGATTCGTTCACAATCACAATACCTGCATGGGTGCTATAAAGGTATTCTTCATATTTTGGATTGGCTAAAAAAGCCAGCTCTCCGGCTTTTGCTTCTTCTATTTTACCAAAGGAAGCAACCTTTATTTCACCATCGCCTTCTATTTTCCCCCCTATTATTTGTGCTATTTGTGCTGCGCTGAATTGCATTATTTAAATTTGGTTTATTGTAAGCCCGGATAACAAATGTAATATTTTTTAATGTTGCCACGCATGCTTTCATTAATTAGCGCATCATCTACCGCAGCTATATCTTTTACACTGCCATCTTTAAACAAAATTTTTATTTGCTGGCTTTCAAAATCATAGGTACTGCTACTGGCTATTCCGTCAAATACCAGCCAGCTTACATCTTCATTACTAATATTTAATGCTGTAGCTACTTCCTGTTTTTTTTGCTGCAGTATATTTTCCTCTAAAGCTGTAGAACTATATCTTACTTTAAGCAACCGCCGGTTTAAAATTCCATTACATAGGTAAGACAATATTTTATCGGTATGGCTGCACCAGGTTTTTATTGCCATCAATACATCCGCATCATCTATACTGCAAAATTGCTCTAAAGTTATATTTTGCAACGGTTCATTTATAAAACTGTTAAGTGGTTGCTGGCATTGTGCGCCAATAAATTTTGCCCTTTTTATAATCCTTTGCAGCATTTGCTCTGCACTTAAAACCGTTTTGTGCAGGTAAACTTGTCTGTACATTAACCTACGGGAAATAAGAAATTTTTCTATGGAGTAAATCCCTTTTTCTTCTACCATTAACTCACCGTTGTGTACAGTTATCATTTTTAAAATACGGTCGTACGCTACATACCCTTCTATAACGCCACTAAAAAAACTATCACGGGTAAGATAGTCCATACGGTCAACATCTAACTGGCCGCTTACCAACTGGTGAAGAAACTTTTTATGATAACTGCCGGTAAAAATTTCTTGTGCTATTTGTAATTTCCCTTCAAACTTTTTATTTAGTTCTTCTATGATAAGAAGCGATATTTTTTCGTGATGTACACCTTCTGCGAGTACTTGCTCCAGTGCATGGGAATATGGTCCATGCCCTACATCATGTAAAAGAATAGCAATTTTTGCTGCCTGTTGTTCCGCTGCAGTTATTTCAATTCCTTTACGGGTAAGCTCCTGCAAAGCCATGCACATTAAATGATATGCACCGAGTGAATGATGCAACCTTGTATGCACAGCACCTGGGTAAACAAGATGCGCCATTGCCATTTGTTGTATGCGGCGCAGGCGTTGGTAATATGGATGTGCAATGATGCTAAAAACAAGTTCATCATCTATTGTAATAAAACCGTAAACAGGGTCGTTAATTATTTTGTGGAAGGGCATGGATAGTAAATAAAGGGAGAATGAAAAGAGTTTAAAAAATTAAATCCAATCCGGTTTTCTTTTATTGTGGAAAAAAGAAATAAGACGGACAGTTTTATTTGATTCTTTAATATCGTAATGAATACTATATGGGAAAATTTTAGAGGCAATGGTAATAACCTGATCGTATTTTACAGAAGCAAAAGTGGGATTGTACAAAATATCATTTACTATTGATTCTACTTCAGCTTTAAGTTCGCTACCCAACCCTTTCTTTTGTAAATTGTACCAAGTTACTGCGTGCTGAAGTTCTTTTTTAAATTGACCTAAATATTTAAGTTTAAAATTGCTATTAATCATCTATAATACTTTCAAAGAAATTTTCACCATCTAATTCTAACTCAGGATTGTCATTCATTTCTGCAATTCTTTTTCGGGTTTCAATAATCTGCCACTGAGGAATATCATTAGGCATAAATTCTATAGCATCATCTAATCTTAAATTTTCTAAAATTGCTGATGCATATTCTTTTTTTATGGTTACTTGGTATGTAGTGGTATCCATTGAAAATACTTTTAATCAAATTTACCATAAAAATAGTTAAAGTAATTGCAGACTATTTTTTTATTGTTAAAAGAAAAACAAACCTTAACAAACTATGATTACATCTTTTTTAAAAATTATATTTGTGCAACACGATGATGGGGTTTTTACGCTTTGGTAAATGATCAAAAAAGATAAAATAATGATGGGCTGCGGGATAGAAGTGGATATCCTTTTTTTATTGTCATCCTGAGCTTGTCGAAGGATGGGCAAGAAAAAAAGATAGGAACGGATAGCCCGGACAAATGTTGAATTATTTTCTTCAGCCGAAAGCACCAAACCAAAAAATGAAAATAAAATTATGAGCATAGCAAAAATACTTTGGGTAGATGATGAGATTGACAGCCTTACATCGCAAATAATGTTTCTGGAAAATAAGGGATACGAAATAGCTACCAAAACAAATGGTTTTGATGCGGTGGAATATGTGAAGGAAAATATTGTAGATGTAGTGCTGATGGATGAGAGTATGCCCGGCATTACCGGCTTGCAAACCTTGCAGCAAATTAAGGAAGTGAACAGCACCATACCGGTAGTACTTATTACAAAAAATGAGGCGGAGAATATAATGGATGAAGCCATTGGCAGCCAAATAAGCGATTACCTTATAAAACCCGTAAACCCAAACCAAGTATGGCTTTCGCTAAAAAAATTAATTGATAATAAAAGATTGGTGGCAGAGAAAACAACGTCTGCTTACCAACAGGAATTTAGGAGTTTGTTTATGGCTTTAAACGATAATCCTAATTATACAGAGTGGATGGATTTGTATAAAAAATTAGTGTATTGGGAACTGGAAATGAAGAAGAGCGATAGCCCTGAAATGCAGGAAGTTTTTGCTACACAAAAGCAGGAAGCAAATACAGAGTTTTTTAAATTTATCAGTAAAAATTATTCGAGCTGGGTAGGACCGAAAGCTGTGGAAGCGCCCATAATGAGCCACACTTTATTAAAATTTAAAGTGCTGCCGCATTTAGAAAAAGGTACTCCGCTGTTTTTTATTTTAATAGATAACCTGCGATTTGACCAGTGGAAAACCATACAACCAATTTTTGCAGAAAGTTTTAGAATACATGAGGAAGAAACTTTTTATGCTATTCTCCCAACTGCTACACAATATGCACGAAATGCAATTTTTGCGGGGATGTTGCCAATAGATATTGAAAAGAATTTCCCCGATCAATGGAAAAATGATGATGAAGAAGGTGGTAAGAATATGTTTGAAGAAGATTTTTTACGGGCACATTTAAAGCGACTAGGCAAAGGAGATTTAAAGATTTCGTACACCAAAATTACCAACAACCATGATGGGCAAAAAATGGTGGATAACATGCACAATATGTTGCAAAATGATTTGAATGTGATTGTTTATAATTTTGTGGATATGCTGAGCCACGCTCGTACAGAAATGGAAGTATTAAAAGAACTGGCGGGAGATGAGACAAGCTACAGAAGTATTACGCAGAGCTGGTTTGAGCATAGTCCGCTACACCAGGCACTTAAAAAAATTGCCGATAAAAAATTAAATATGGTGGTGGCAACTGACCATGGAAGTACCAGGGTAAAAACACCTGCAAAAATTATTGGCGATAAACAAACCACTGCAAACCTGCGCTACAAACATGGGCGAAATTTAAACTACGATACAAAGGATGTGCTTGCTTTTAGAGACCCACGGGAAGCTGGGCTGCCAGTGCCTAATGTAAACAGCAGTTTTGTTTTTGCAAAGGGAGATATTTTTCTTTGCTACCCCAATAACTATAATCACTTTGTAAACTATTATAAAAATACTTTTCAGCATGGCGGGGTAAGTTTGGAGGAAATGATTGTACCGGTGATAAGGATGACGAATAAGTAAGAGAAGTATTGAGTATTAAGAAAGCAAATACCCTAACTTTAAAAAATGAATGATTATACATACAATCTTTTTGTTTATGGCTCTTTGCGAAGTGGGTTTAGAAACCCAGCTTACGAATATATAACCCGCTATTTTAATTGTGCGGGTGAGGCTGTGGTAAAAGGAAAATTTTATGATAAAGGTACCTACCCTGTGGCGCTGCCTACCGCTGATGAACATTTTATACAGGGCGAATTATACAGCATGCATACGCCGGATGAGTTTTCGTGGGCTTTTATGCAGTTGGACGATTACGAAGGCGTAAATGTGGAGGAAGGCGAAACGGCTTTATACAAACGGGCATTAGTAGAAGTATACCAGAATGGCGAAAACAAACAGGCATGGATATACTGGTACAACCACGATGTAGCAGGCCTTGCCGAAATAGAAACCGGTGATGTGATGAAATATATTCATCAGAAAAACCAACCTTAAACTGCTGAATGGATTCCGCAAAAAAAATATACTTTCTTTCAGATTTTCATTTGGGCGCACCTGATGCTGCCGCAAGCCTTGTACGGGAAAAAAAAATTATACGCTTTTTAGATGAAATAAAAAACAATGCTCAGGTAATTTTTATTGTGGGCGACCTATTCGATTTTTGGTACGAATATAGAAACGTAGTGCCAAAAGGCTATGTACGCATATTGGGTAAACTGGCAGAAATAACAGATGCCGGCATTCCGGTTCATTTTTTTGTAGGTAACCACGATATGTGGATGAAAGATTATTTTCAAAAAGAATTAAACATACCGGTCTATTTTGAACCTGCGGAATTTAATTTTTACAATAAAAGTTTTTTGATAGGCCATGGCGATGGGCTGGGGCCGGGTGATAAAGGATATAAGTTTATAAAGAAGATTTTTAGAAATAAATTTTGCCAATGGCTTTTTGGTATTCTACCTCCCTATTTCGGGATAGGACTGGCAGATTTTTTTAGCAAAAAGAGCCGGGCAAAAACAGGAAAAACAGATGAGGTTTTTCTGGGTGAAGAAAAGGAATGGCTGGTTATTTATTCAAAAGAAATTTTACAAAAAAAGCATTACGATTATTTTATTTTCGGTCACAGGCACTTGCCGCTAAATATTTTATTAACAAATAATAGCCGCTATATAAACCTGGGCGATTGGATAAAATATTTTACTTATGCGGTGTTTGATGGGGAGGCAGTAACATTGGAATTTTATAAAGAATAGAGTGATTACTTTCTTTGGAGACTACTTTAAGTATTTTTTATTTTTTATTTATAGTTCTAAAAAATATCCCGATTCAGTATTAATATTAGCAAAATAGTTAGAAGAAGAAAAAGTGAAAAATAATTTATTGCCAGAAATATTAATTAAATCATATTGTTAAAATTCGCAAACTTTTTTTTTACCGCTGCAGCGCTAATACTATCGCTTAGCACCTGTGCGCAAACCAAAACAGGTTTTGACAGTACAAATGTGCAGGGTGTGCAACAGGATAGTAATTTTAAACAGCTTCATTTTATACCGGGCAGTTATACATTAATGGATATTGATGTGCTGGATAATATTTATCTTATAACAGCAGGCGACCAGTTAAAAAAACTAAAAGCCAATGGCGATTCTGCCGGTATTTACAATGACGTAAAGCAATACGGTAACCCAAGCATGATTGATGTAAGTAACCCATTAAAAATACTGGTGTATTACAAAAGTTATTCTACGGTTGTTATCCTGGACAGGTTTCTTACTTACCGTAACAGCATCAATTTTAGAAAAGAAAATATTTTTAGAATAAAAACACTGGCCACTTCTTACGATAATAATATCTGGATTTTTGATGATCAGGACCTTACACTAAAAAAAATTGATGATGATGGAAAAGTACTTGGCAAAACAGCAGACTTTAGACAATTATTTGATGAAACACCCCAGCCCATGCAAATAACAGACAGGGACAATGCTGTTTATTTATATGATGAGAATAAAGGCTTTTATATTTTTGATTATTATGGTTCATTTAAAAGTGAACTTCCTTTTTTAAACTGGCAGCATGTAACTATAGCCAATGGAAAAATACTGGGTTTTATAAACGATACTTTATACAGCTACGAAGTAAATTCACTTAGCTTAAAAACCTACAAGCTTCCTGTTTTTTTTAAAGATTATATAGATATAAAAGCTATGAACGGCAAAGTATACTTACTCAAAAAAGAAGGGATAGCGATTTATACTATTTTATAATAACAACAAACAACAATGGATTTTTTATATAAAATAATATTTGATAATACCGTACGCAGTTTACTGGTGGTGCTTACCATAATAGCCATGGTACTGCTTTTTAAAAAATTGCTCTCTCATTATATTGCATCACTGTTATTTTTATTGGTAAAAAAAAGATGGAAAACCATTGAAAAAGGAGAATTTATTTCGCTCACTTTAAAACCGCTAAGCTGGTTTTTGGTAATTGTAGTTTCAGATTTTGCCATAGACCGGTTAAATTTTCCGCTGACATGGAATATTAAAATAAGAGGCATACTTCTAAACGATATTTTCGAAAAAACGGGAAACACATTAATCATAGCATCGTTCTTTTATTTTATAGTAAGCCTTATTAATTTTATAGCACTTCTTTTGGAAACTAATGCCAATGCTGCCAAAGATAAAAGCCACGGGCAGGTAGTTATTTTTTTTAGAGATTTGCTAAAGGTGGTTATAAGTATTATTGGCATATTATTTATTATTAAAGCGGCCTTTAACCAGGATATTGGCAGCCTGCTTACCGGCCTCAGCATTGTGGGTGCAGCCCTTGCGCTAGCAGCAAAAGAAAGTATAGAAAACCTGATAGCCTCTTTTATAATATTTTTTGATAAACCTTTTTTTACCGGCGATACTTTAAAAGTAAACAATGTAACCGGTACCGTGGAGCGCATTGGCCTGCGCAGTACCCGTATACGCACCGCAGAAAAAACACTGGTAACTGTACCCAATAAGCAGATGGTAGATAGTATGGTAGATAACATGAGTATGCGTAACCAGCGACGGGCAGAAATAAAGCTGGCACTGTCTGAAAAAACAAACATCGAAGCCCTGCAAAAACTCATTGATGATGTAAAACAAATTATAGATCAAAAGCAGGAAGAAATTATAAGGGGCTCTGTGTTTCTTACCGATTTTAATAAAGATGCTGCGGTAATAACAGTGGAATATTTTACACAACCTTTTACGATGGCACAGTTTAATGCGTTAAAACAGGAAATTAATTTTAAGTTAATGAAATTGCTGGTTGATAATAAACTGGAAATGTCATCTGCAGCCAATAACATTAATATATTTAACAATGAGCCGGATGCCTCCCCTAAAACACAAAGCATAATTTAATGGCAATGACGGACGAACAATATATGCGGCTTGCTCTTGCACAAGCAAAAAAAGCTTTTGATGCAGATGAAGTTCCTATTGGGGCAATATTGGTAATAAATGAAACTATAATAGCCCGAAACCACAACCAGGTAGAACTGCTGAATGACAGTACAGCCCATGCGGAAATACTATCGCTTACTACAGCTTATAATTTTTTAGGAAGCAAATACCTGCCCGGTGCTGCATTGTATGTAACAGTAGAACCTTGCCTCATGTGCAGCGGAGCATTGTATTGGAGTAAAATAAGCAAAGTGGTTTTTGGTGCTTATGATGATAAAAACAGTTATAGAAAATATACTGGGGATATAAATCCGTTCCATCCTAAAACAGAAATTATTGGCGGTATTCTTGCAGAAGAAAGTGGGGCTTTGATGAAGGAATTTTTTAGAAGCAGGAGGTAGTAATTATTATTTGGATACTTATAACTAAATAGAAAATACTCGCCAGTACTTTTTACTTTTGCATAAAATATTATTCACTAATAAAAAAATAACAACAATGGCATTTACACTAGCACCGCTACCATACGCTTACGATGCGCTGGAGCCACATATTGATAAAGAAACAATGACAATACATCATGATAAGCACCACCAGGCTTATGTAGATAATGTAAACAAAGCAATTGCAGGTACAGAAAATGAAAACAAAACTATTGAAGAACTGGTAAAGAACGCAGGAACTATAAGCCCTGCAGTTCGTAATAATAGTGGTGGGCATTGGAATCATACTTTTTTTTGGGATTCATTAAAGAAGAATGAAGGAGCAAAACCAGGTGGTAAATTAGCAGCGGCAATTGATGCAGCCTTTGGATCTTTTGATGCATTTAAAGAAAAATTTAACGCCGCAGGCACTACCCGCTTTGGTAGCGGCTGGGCATGGCTTACAGTAAAAGATGACAAATTAGAAGTAAGCTCCACCCCCAACCAAGATAACCCACTGATGGACGTGGCAGAAGTAAAAGGTACGCCTATACTGGGCTGCGACGTTTGGGAGCATGCTTACTATTTAAAATACCAAAACAAACGCCCCGCATACCTCGAAGCATTTTGGAATGTGGTAAACTGGGATAAAGTGGCAGAAAGATTTGAGAAGGGATAAAAGTTGAAGACAAATTTTTATAGGAGGCTGTATCGGGAGATACAGCCTCCTATATATTTAAAAAGGAGGTTGGCATCAATTTTTTTTCAGCATTATTTAACTGCAGTAGTTTTACTTCTTAAGTATTTGAAGATTAATTTTTGAATTAATTAAAAAAATAAATTTTTTATTTTTGAAGACAGCAACTAAAAAATATTTTTGGAAATTGGCGTAGGTAAAACATAACAGGAATTCTCCTTATTAATATTATGAAGGGTATATCTTTTGTACCAATGATGTTGTTACTAAAAATGTTCAGCATGTAAGTGTATAAGTAGGGCCTGTTATCAATACTACTTTTTCAGTAAGCAGCCCTGCAATAAATTATTTAGCTTTAGCAAATGAAGGTTTTAATTTTTATCGTAACTGCTTCACTGGTTTCAACCAATCTGATTGCCCAGAATAATTTTAAGGATAGCCTGCTATCAATTTTAAAATACTACAAAGCAGATACACCCACTGTAAAAGCATTGTACGATTACGGTGATTTAATGCAGGACGAGTACCCGGACTCTGCCATTTTTTTTTATGAAAAAGCAAATAACACAAGCAAAAAGATTAGTTATCTTAAAGGTACTATTGATTACTACCGCAGTGTAACGTATTATTATGGTGTTAAAAAAGGCAATACGGAAAAAGCTTTAAAATATGCTGACGAATTTTTGGCTCTGGCAGAAAAAAATAAAACTCCCGATTTATTTTCAAAAGTATATTTTGCTTATGCTATAATTTATCAGTACAAACAAATACCAGATTCTGCTATTTACTTTTAAAAAAACTCTGCTGTATAATTTTATTGATTACCGCATGTTTTTACGAAAAGTAAAAGGCATTTGGAAAATTAATGTTTTAGTTGCAGGAGATTAATAAAAATCATTTTTAAATTAATAACATGAAAAAGGTATTATTTCTATTAAGTTTTGTTTTTGCAGCCATACTTTGTAACGGCCAGGCTGTAATGCCTAAAACAATTGAACAATATTGCTCTTTAAATGTAATGCCACGCTTACTTAGTAATAAAGTAAATATTGATGTGGATTATGGTAACCCACGAAAACTTTTTAGTTTTAAAGATAACAGGGTAAAAGATGAAGATGGCAAAGCAAAAAAATTTAATACTGCAGTAGAGGCTTTAAATTACATGAGTTCTCAGGGTTGGAAACTGGTAAACGCTATTGCTATTACCGAAAGCGGTAATGCAGTTTACCGCTATATAATGAAACGTGAAATTGAGGTAACAGAGGATGAAAGAAAAACTGTGGAAGAAGGGGCCTATAAAAATTAGGAAGATGTTAGCTTGTATTTCTACGCTACTTTTTAAAAATAATTCTTCCTTCCTCCAGCTTTGCTGAAAATAATATCGCTCTATTTTTTCAATTTACTTTCTTCATCAGCTACATGCTGCAAGTAGTAACAGTAGGCCAGTTGCCCTTTGCGAATACTGGATAACCTCAGGTATTCATTGGCAGCATGCCAGTGTTCATCGGGCAATAAAAAGCCAAGTGAATATGCGTACACTCCCAGCACTTCTTTAAAAGATAGCATGGCACCGCCTGTACCTCCGGTACCTAATTTTAAAGGTTGTTTGCCATACACATTTTGCAACGCATCTGCTACATAGGTAAATGCTTTCGTATCCGATGGAGTTACCATTGGGCTTGCATAGCCGGGCTTAAATTTATAAGTGACTGTTGCACCAGCAGGCGTATTTTTACTAATGTGCTTTACAATTAAATCAATTATTTCCTGTCCTTTTTGATTGTTTACCAAACGGGATGTAATCCTTGCCATAGCACTGCCAGGTACAATGTTTGAATGTCCTTCGGCTGCGGTATAGCCGCCCTGCATACCAATAATTTCCAGCGTAGGCCTGTACCAAACTCTTTCGAGTGGTAAGAAAGAAGTATCGCCAACTTCTGCGGTGGTGCCTAATATTTTCATATCCTTTGCGGGATCATACGTTATGTTTTTAACGATTTCTTTTTGCTGTGCAGTAATGGGCAGTACCTTATCATAAAAACCTGCTACAGCTACATTGCCAGCCTTATCAAAAAAGGAGGTAATAATTTGCGACATGGCCACCACCGCATTGGGCGTTTTGCCACCAAACTGCCCGGAGTGAGCATCTGTATTGGCTGTCTTTACGCTAAATTCCAGTTGCACCGCACCTCTCGAGCTTAAAGTTATGGCTGGGTCTGTTTCGGAATATTGAGCATCATCGGCTGTTACGGCAAAATCTGTATGTAACAATTCTTTATTTTTTTCAAGAAAATTTCTAAAATTCGGGCTGCCAATTTCTTCTTCTCCTTCAAACAAAAATTTTACGTTCACAGGTAATTTCCCGTCATTTTTCAGCATGGCTTCCACGGCCCAAATACTTATCATTACACCGCTTTTATCATCACTCGTACCACGGCCAAAAATTTTATCATCCATCACTTTTGGGGAGAAGGGCGGATTATCCCATTCCGTTTCTTTTACAGGTTGCACATCGTAATGAGCATAAATTAAAACGGTAGGTTTGCCAGGCGCTTTGTCCCAACTGCCATATACCACTGGGTTTCCGGCGGTGGGTAGTTTTTGTGCGGTGGTAATGCCAATGGCTTTTAGTTTGGTTACAATCCAGTCTGCCGCTTTTGCCACATCGGGTTTGTTTGCAGGGATAGATGATATAGTTGGTATAGAAACCAACTGTATAAATTCTTGTAAATGTGCATCGTTACTATCATCAATATATTTTTTGTACGATGATAGAGAAAATTTTACTTGCTCATTTTTAGCTTTTGTTTTTTGTGCTAAAAGGGGAGAAGTAAATGCATTTACCAGAGCGATAAATAGGAGAATTGTTTTTTTATTTTTCATTTTACAAATTTGTTTTATTGATTAAAATTTGAGAAAGTATTTTAAAATTAAATTAATACCTATAATTCAATGCTGGCTTTCTATCGCCAAGCAACGCCTTGTATTAATAATAGCCTTTTGCTTATAT
>JANXXM010000151.1 GCA_025350645.1 Ferruginibacter sp. | reverse complement strand
CAACGGTACTTGTATATCCCATTTTTAAAGTACCGTTGCTTTGTTAGCAAATTCTAGTGCAGGTAGAAGAAGTGGATTAACATCTGTTTGGGTCTCAGAAGATGTCTATAAGAGTGTTTTAACACAAGGTTATTTTGATATGTCTATTTATAAACCCGGAACTCAAGTGTTATCGCCAACCAAAGACAATTGGGATAATCCAACAAATATAAACGGAGTTAAGTTTAGTTATCTTTTAGTCTTTCCTGCAACAAGAGAATCCAAAGTAACCGAATTTTTAGTTCAAAAAGTGAAGTAAATATTCTGTATGAAAATTTTAATGTCGTCTATTATAGTTATTATATTTTCTAGCTGTATGCAAAATAATAATGCATACGATGAGAAAAATTATTTAATTGTAAAAATAGACACATCCGAAAATAGGGTCAATTCAAAAATACTAGTCAACAAATTTGACACATCACGTAAAATGGTATTACTGTATTGGGATAATGGTAAAATTATGTCAAAAGGTTTCTTTAAAGGGCAGTTGCGAGATGGCATCAATGAGCATTTTTATATTTATGGAAATCTACAGACTTCTGAGTTATACAGCAATGGGGTAAAGTTAGGTTCACAAAAGACATATTACCCTAATGGTAAAATCAAATATTTAGAAGAGTATGCAGATGGAAAATTAACACTAACTCAAAATTTTGATACTACAGGAAATAAGATAAAATGATAGAAACAACAATTATTATATCATTTATTATAGCCTATTATCTGTATAGTTTTTTTAGTAAAAGAAAAAGTAAAAAAAAGTTTAGTTTATCAGAATTTGTAAAAGAAAACTATACATAAATAACTGTACCTGTAGATAAAATAAAAATACTTACAAGAGATTATTTTGAAAATGAAGAGAGTGGCGGCTTAGTCGGAACCAGTAGAATGGAAGAGATACATAAATACTCATCAATCTTAAGCTACGATAATTTTTTTTATAAGGGTAAAAAATATTCGTTCCAAAGCTCTCCAATTGAGTTGTCAGAAAGCGAAATACGCAGTATCCTAAAAAATAGGGACGGCATTAATATTTATTTTGATAGCATAAATTTAGCAACTCATTATTTTGATTTATCATTTATCATATAAAACCATAAGCTGTTTTATGCTTCCCGCCGCCTCGGTTCGTGCCTTCACGAAACGGCAAGGGTTAAAACATTAACCGTTACATTTAAAAAAGTGTAACGGTTTTTTTATGCCATACCATACGCTTTTTTTGCCCTTGTGTCTCTAATAAAAGCATCAATAATAGAAGTGATTTTATCTTTTTCCGGATCGGGTAATTTTTGAACTTCCTGCATACGCTGTAACATATCTTTATCAACAGCTTCTTCTTTGGCGGCATCATTCATTAAAAAATCAAGCGACACCCCTAATACATCCGCCATTTTTTTTGCTTTATCCGCAGTGGGCATAATGTCTCCACGTTCATACTTGCCAATGGCATCACGGCTCACACTTATTTTATCGGCTAAATCTCCCTGAGAGAGACTTTTTTGCTTACGCAGCATGGTTAATTTATCACCTAAAGTCATTGTATTATCTACATTTTAGAGTTAATGCAGACAAAACTACACAGAAAAATCAATTATAAGCAACAAATATTGACTATGGTACTTGCTTGAATGAAAACTATCCTCTACATTTACCGACAATGATTAACTAAAAATATTTTTATTAACAATGGAACCACTCAACCACCACAACCCCGAATTAGTAACGTGGAAATATGAAGAAATACTTTTTGCATTATTGGGCGGCATTAGAATAGAAGGACTCCACAGCATGAGGGTAACGCTAAAAGTAGATTTTAAAACCTTCCCATCCATCCGCCATGGCTTAGATCTGTACAACGAAACTCAAACCGAAAAGCTGATAAAAAATATTGCAGAAAGATTTACGCTAAGCACCACGTACATACACAAAGCAATCGACAATTTAATAAATACGGTAGAAGATTAACGGCTGCAGCAAATAGACAACAACAATTTAAAAACGATAACCAATAAACCAACATTAAGTAAAGAAGAAATTACAGCAGCTGAAATATTTTTAAAACAAGAAAATTTATTACAAGCCACCAATAACCAAATAGGAAACTCAGGCGTAATTGGCGAAGAAGTAAACAGGCTGATTATGTATTTAATTTTTACCAGCAGAAAATTACAAAGACCCTTGC
>JANXXM010000138.1 GCA_025350645.1 Ferruginibacter sp. | reverse complement strand
GAAATCTTACAAATTTTAAGTATCTCATTATTGTGCAAAACACCTTTATTAGAATTATTTTCAAACTCGTATCCGCAATATGTCAAAGAAAAAAAAGATAATCAATTGACTATCTTCGATTTATAACAAGACGCTAATGATACCATTATTTTTATCTTCAATAACTTTACTTTTAAAATAGCAAGATTTGAAAAAAACGTTTATTAAATTTTTATTACTGGTTTTTATAATTGCTGCTTACCCTTGCACAGCGCAGCAAACCCATTTTGAAAAAAGCAACAGAATGGAAACGGCTACCTATTTTGAAATCATTTCATTTTATAAAAATCTGGCAAAGAATGCCGGTATCATAAAAATAAAAGAAGGAGATCAAACAGATGCCGGTTACCCTTTGCTCATCGTATTGGTAAGTGCAGACAAAAATTTTGAGCCGCAAAAATGGCATCAACAGCACAAAGTAATAATAATGATAAACAATGGTATTCACCCGGGTGAGCCAGATGGTATAGATGCGAGCATGATGCTGGTGAGGGATATTAAAAATAGAAAAATAATTTTACCTTCAAATGTAGTGCTGGCCATCATTCCGGTTTATAATATAGGTGGCTGCCTTAATAGAAACAGTTATACCAGGGTAAACCAAAACGGCCCTTTGCAATATGGCTTTAGAGGCAACTCCCAAAACCTGGATCTGAACAGGGATTTTACAAAAAATGACAGTAAAGAAGCAAGAGCTTTTGCGAAAATATTTCAATGGTTAAATCCGGATATTTTTATTGACAACCATGTAAGTGATGGTGCAGATTATCAACATACCATGACGCTTATTACTACACAATATGATAAACTTGGGGCTGTTGCGGGCAAATGGTTAAAAGATATTTTTGAGCCGCAACTATACGCTGGTATGAAAGAAAAAAACTGGGATCTTATACCTTATGTAGAATTTGATGCTGCTGATTTAAATAAAGGAATAGATATGTTTTACGAAACCCCGAGATACAGCAGTGGTTATGCAGCACTCTTTGGTACATTTTCTTTTATACCAGAAACGCATATGCTAAAACCATATAAGCAAAGAGTGCAGTCAACTTATGATTTGATGTGTACTTTTATACATAAAGCATCGCTTAATGCAATGGCGTTAATAAATACAAGAAAAGAAACTCTTGCAGCAATGATGCAGCAAAAAATATTTCCTTTAAAATGGACGATAGATCGTTCAAAAAATACAGGTATTATTTTTAAAGGATATGAGCAGGATACTATGCTAAGCGAAGCTACTGGCCTGCAAAAAATGTTTTATAATCACAATAAACCTTTTACAAAAGAGATAAAGTTTTTTAATACTTACCTGCCCACAAATGAAATAAAAAAACCTGCGGCATACATTATTCCTGCGGGCTGGTACGAGGTATTAGAAAGGCTACAATTAAATGGAGTAATAATAAAAAATATTGAAAAAGATACCCTTATAAACGTGACTGCTTACAAAATTGATGAGTATAAAAGCAGGACAATTGCTTACGAGAAACATCATGGAAATTATGCCGTAAAAACAAGCAGCACACTACAGAATATCCTATTCTTAAAGGGAGACCATATCATTACACTAAACCAAATAACAAACAGGTATATTATTGAAATGCTGGAACCAACTGGCGATGACAGTTTTTTTGCATGGAATTTTTTTGATGCAATATTACAGCAAAAAGAAGGATACAGTGATTACAGATGGGAAGATATAGCAGCGGATGTTTTGAAGAACGACGTAATTTTAAAACAAAAATTGCAAGCCAAAAAGCGTGCTGATCCTGCATTTGCTAAAGATGCCAATGCAATATTAAATTATATTTATAAAAACAGTCAATGGATGGAAAAGGCTTTTTTGCATTACCCGGTATACAGAGTTGAAGAAGGTTAAATCTCCTTGCAGAAGATAAAAAACATGCTGTTTGCATAAGCTAAAGCTATTTAAAAATATTACTGAATGACAATACCTCCGTATTTAAAGAAAAATGATACTATTGCCATTACCTGCCCAGCGGGATACATGACTGCAGATAAAGCTACAACATGTATTGAAACCCTGCAGCTGCAGGGCTATAAAGTAATTGCAGGCAAAACACTGGGTAGTAAATCTAAAAATTATTTTAGCGGTACTGATGCAGAGCGGTTAAAAGAATTACAGTCTTTTTTAGATGATAAAGATATTAAAGCAATATTATTTGGCAGGGGCGGTTATGGTATGGGCAGAATAATTGATGCAATAGATTTTACTGCATTTATAAAAAATCCCAAATGGCTTATTGGCTTTAGCGATATTACAATTTTGCACAGCCATATTTTTAAAAATTATAAAATAGCCACAATGCATGCGCCCATGGCTGCGGCTTTTAATGAAGAAGGATATAAAAATGAATATATCGGTTCTTTACTTGCTGCCATTCGTGGCGTTAAAGGAAATTTCAAATCTGCCAGAAATAAAAACAATAAGTATGGTAGTGTAAAAGGAAAACTAGTTGGCGGAAATCTTTCTTTGCTTGTAAATGCTGTAGGTACTGCATCTGATATCAAAACAAATAATTGCATTTTATTTATAGAAGATATTGGAGAACAATTATACGTGGCAGATAGAATGCTATACCAGTTAAAAAGAAGTGGCAAGCTTAAAAATCTTGCAGGGCTTGTGGTAGGTGGTTTTACAGATATGAAAGATACAGATCGGCCTTTTGGTAAAAATATTTATGAGATCGTTAGCGAGATTATAGCAACATATAATTATCCGGTTTGCTATGATTTTCCTGTAAGCCATAAAAAGGAGAACGTGGCATTAAAAGTGGGAATCAAATATGAATTTATAGTAGATAAAAAAGGAAGTACGCTGAAAGAATTATAATCACGATGATTATACAAATCACTAATTTTTTAAACTTTTCTATTAAAACTAATTGCTGTTATTTCGTTAACAAAGAATCTATAGCGCTGTAATATATTTCTTTCTGGTTTATACTCTGGTGATCTGCATCAGGCACGGTAATGTATTTATCAGCAGGCTTTAAAATTGCTTTTAATTTGGCAGAGCATCGGTACGGTACTACGCCATCATCTATACCATGAAAAATAATAATCGGATATTTTACCTCTTCTAAAAATTCGTTTGTAGGAATTTTAAAAGTGCTCATTTGTTCGTTTGGATAAATAAATGCATAGCAGTTAAATAATGCTGGTATGCTATAATAAGGAGATTCTAATATCAGCATTTTCGCTTTAGTATTAGCAGCAATATACGCTGCAATACCGGTTCCCAAAGACTTTCCATAGATAACAATACTATCTTTACCAAACTGCAGGGCAGCCATTTTTTGCACCTGTAGTGCCTGTGCATATAATTTTTTTTCCGTAATGGCACCTGTGCTTTTTCCAAAGCCGGGGTAGTCTTCCATCCATACTTCATATCCCAGCTTGGTAAATGGTTTTGTAAAAGCAGCGTAATGATTTATATTTTCTTTATTTCCATGATAATATAAAATAACTCCTTTTCGCACACTATCAGCAGGAAAAAATTTTATCATGTTCATGGTATCTGTATTATCAAAGGGAATATTTATTTCTTCATATTTTCCTTCAAAGCGATAAACATAATTTTTAGCAAGTTTTACGGGATGAAAAAGAAATTTTGTTTGCAGATAAAATAATGCAATACCCAGAGCGGCATAAATAAATAAAATTATTTTCAGCCAGCGATAAATTTTCTTTTTGTTAATATTCATTTTTTAAAAAAATCAATACTGTAATATATCCCGCAGTAGGTTATGGTATTCCGGAAAAGAAGGAAGATTATTGTGGCCTCCACCTTTTATCATAAGCAAAGTTATTTTTTTAGGATTTAATGCCTGTAGTTTTTCACTGTTATTTATGGGTATCAGTCTGTCTTTTGTGCCGTGTATAATGTAGGTATGGCAATTTACATGGCGTATCCATTTGTCTGTACGCAACTGGTAGCGTAGTATAAAGCGAATGGGTAGTATGGGTAAAAACCTTTCTATCACTTTTGTAAAATTAAAATAGGGGGCATCTAAAATTAAATACCTTGGCTTATTATCGCTTGCTATTTTTGCCGCAAAACCGCTGCCAAGGCTTCGGCCATACACAATAATATGATGCTCCGCATACTGTACTGCAAGCGTATCATACACAAACTGCATATCTTGCAGCATATCATGCTCATTGCGCTTGCCGGTGCTCTTCCCAAAGCCTCGATAATCTACCAGTACCACATCATATTCATACCGCAAAAAATCTTTTGCATATTTTGCCCAGCCTTTTATACTGCGGCTGTTGCCATGAAAATAGAGGATAAGGCCCAATGGCTTTGGTACAGAAAAATGTAGCCCGTTTATTCTTACCCCGGCTTCCACATCAAAAAATAATTCTTTAAAAGGGCTGTCATAAACGTATTTAAAATCCTGTCTTAATTTTTCCGGCTTAAAAATAAACCGATCCTGTATAAAATAAATAATGACCAGTAATACAAAATAGCCCGCAATAATATAAAGGAGTGTATGATTCACAATGGAGGAAGTTACTATATTTTTAAGATAACTAAGTACCTTATACTGCTTTCCATGCATACATGCCGCCCTGCAAATTTAAAAGATTCGTATAACCATAATTATCCTGTAACCGCTGTATGGCAATACTGCTGCGTATTCCACGGGCACAGTATATAACTACGGGTATATCTTTTGGAATAAGCAAAAGTTTTTTAAAAATACTTTGCACGGTATTAATTTGCCACCGATATTAAATTCGTTATGCTCAAACGCTTCCCTTACATCTATTAAAACTATTTTTTCTGCCGCAGCAAGTTTTTTGTTGAAGCACTTGTACGGTGATGAAGTTTACCATAAAGCAGCCTTTTTCTTAAAGGAGCACCTGTAAAAAAAATATGTAAAAAAAGTAACCGTAATAATAAAAAAAATTGCAAAAATGCCGAAAAATTCAGTTACAAAAGCATCAGTGGCGTGCTGCGTGCCAAATACATTAAGGCAAGCTAATACGACTATTAATGGAATGAGGTATACTAAGAAAAAAGTAACTCCATATCCATCAGCTTTCATCCTTTTTTTTTAGCACTTTTAAATAAAAGAAATGAGGTTAATGTAAATAAAAATGTAGGACTATATAAATTAAAATTTTATCCATAGAATAAAAAAAATTGACCACCATTCAATAACATCTCAATACTATTAATACCCATCCTCCTCATCATAAAAAATGCGCTTCATTTTTAACTTGCCAACTGGCGCTACCACCAATGGAAATTTTTCCACCGCTACATTGCTTTGTTCCAAACCAAAACCACGCTCTTCGCTAAGCGATATTTCCTTTATCCAGAAATATCCTTTCATTACCAGTTTTTCGAAAAATGGCAATTCATTATCCTGGCTAAGAAATTTTTCCAGCACTATAAACTGAAAATCGCCCACCATGTTGTTTCTCTGCTGGCTCTCATAGCGGCTGGTAATATTTACCTCCCTGTTTGCTACAAGATCTTCTACAACCCTCTTAAACATTAGGTTTATGCGGGGAGCTATTCTAAAACCCAGCCTAAATTCTACCCGTATAATATCGTTAGGAATAATATGGGTTACAGAATATTCGCTGGTATAGGGGTCATCTAAGGTATCTACATGCACAAACCAATAAATATCGGCACGTTTTGGTTTGCCACTTAGTATACTATAAATAATTTTATGCTCTATTTCTTTAGGATTATCTGCACTGGTAAGGTACACGAGGTGAGTGGCATATTTTGGTACAGATGTATCGTTGCTTAGCTCTTCCAGTTTAGGTACATACTCATCTACCCGTACAAATTCCACATACCTGTTTTTGATTTTGCGTGCCCTGTACCAAATGTACATAATGGCAAACAATGCTCCGCCAATAATAAGTGTTACGTAACCTCCGTGAGAAAACTTATTGAGGTTAGCTATTAAAAAAGATATTTCTATGGTAAGAAAAACGGCCAGAAATAAATAAATTAAAAATTTATTTACCCTTCGGGATACCATATAATTTGCCATGAGAATAGTGGTGGCCAACATGCATAAAGTAATGGCAAGGCCATACGCAGCGCCCATTGCACTGGATGTTTGAAAGTATAAAACAATGCCACAGCAACCAATAAACAACATGGTATTTATACCTGGTATAAACAACTGACCTTTAGCTTCTGACGGGTAATTGATTTTCATACGGGGCCACAGATTCAAACGAATGGCCTCACTTATTAAAGTAAATGAACCACTGATTAATGCCTGGCTTGCAATAATTGCAGCTATGGTAGCTATAATAATTCCTATTGTAAGAAACCAGTCTGGCATCAAGCCATAAAAAGGGTTACTCATTTCAGTAACATCTACCGGCTTGCCATTATAGGTAAGTGCCTGCAATGTTGCCATCATTACTTTATCTTTTATAATATCATTCGTTACAAATACAGTTCCTTTAAATTTATGCAGCAAATAAGAACCCTGGCCAAGATAATTAAGTATAAGAGCTGTTTTTACATATATCCAGGTATAACGAATGTTTGCCCGACCACAATGCCCAAGATCACTATATAAAGCCTCTGCACCCGTGGTACAAAGAAATACAGCTCCTAATAACAAAAAGCCTTTTGGGTATTGGGATAATAGTTTGAATGCGTAATAAGGATTGAACGCTTTAAGAATATCCAGATCGTCTGATATATGAGAAATGCCCAATGCAGCCAGCATAGCAAACCAGATAATCATTATAGGACCAAACATTTTACCGATGTTATTGGTACCAAACTGCTGCATAAAAAACAGCAATGATAAAATAACCAACACAATAATGATAATTGTTTTTAATGAAATGCCATGTAATATGGGCAGACTATCCAATCCTTCTACCGCTGCGGTAACGGTAATAGGTGGTGTTATCATACCATCTGCCAAAAGCGCCGCCCCGCCTATCATTGCAGGTAATACGAGCCACTTTTTTTGTCGCCTCACCAGTGTATATAAGGAAAATATTCCTCCTTCTCCCTTATTGTCTGCTTTAAGGGTTAGAATAACATATTTAATAGTGGTTTGCAGTGTAAGTGTCCATATAATGCAGGATAAGCCACCAATAATGAGAAGATCTTCTATTACTTTCCCATTAATAATTTCACTAAAAACATAAAGGGGAGATGTTCCAATATCGCCATAAATAATACCAAGGGCTATTATTAAACCCGCTGCAGAAACCTTATTAACATGTTTAGACACACAAAGAAATTTTAATGTAAGGCTACCTGTAATTTTTAAAGGAAAACCTGTGCAAATGTAAAATGAAAACAATTATAAATGCCAAGAAAGTATTGCGAGATTTTTAGTAAAAAATTACTTTATTATAGTAAGCACTTACAAAAAAAATCCCTCATTGCTGAGGGATTTTTTTTATTAAAGCGTGTTTATATTAAATGATATTAATAATCTTTACCACCGCCGCCGTATCCACCACTGCTTCTGCCACCGCCACCACCGTAGCCACCGCTTCCACCACTTCTACCGCCGCCGCCGCCATAGCCGCCACCGCTGCTTCTACCACCGCCGCCACCGCCATAACCACCGCCGCCTCTGTTACCGCCGCCACCACCGCCATAACCGCCACCACCACTAGGGCGTTTTTTATAACCGCCTTCACCTTCCGGACGAGGCTGAGATTCGTTAACGATTAATTTACGACCCTGAATTTCAGTTTCGTTAAGACTTGCAATAGCAGTTTTAGATGCTTCTTCGTCTTCCATTTCTACAAAACCAAAGCCTTTGCTGCGGCCATTCATTTTGTCTTTAAGTATTTTTGCACTGGTTACAGTACCATACTCAGAAAAAAGTGTGTTTAGATCTTCGTCTGTCATTTGCCAGCTAAGATTACCTACGTAAATGTTCATTGTAATAAACTTTTTAAAAAAATAAATTGATTAATACGCTACGGTATTAGTGCTACAATGAACTGAAAACTACTTACGAGAAAATAAAATCAGCCAACATTTAAAACTAAAACCCGAATCGCATTACAAATGTAAGGTAATATATGAATGTAAAAATAAATTTTTAGCTTTTTATTAGGTTGTTTTTCGTAGATGCAGCAGAAGCAGATTTATACTGTGCTACGAACAAAAATAATATTTGTAGAAGTAGCTTTACATAAAAAGCCGCTATTGCATAAGGCAAAGCGGCTTTTTAAAATATAACAAAGACATTATTCTCCTATCACTTCAAATTCTACTTCTGTTTCCGTGCCATTTCCAAAGTCGATACTTGCTTTGTACATGCCTAATTCTTTAATATCATCTGGCAATGTAATGCGGCGGCGATCTATTTCGTAGCCTTTTTGTTCTTTAATAGCACGAGCTACCTGAACGGAAGTAACGCTACCAAATATTTTACCACTTGTACCAGTTTTAGCACCAATTTTTAAAGGGCCATTACCTAATACTGCTATTACACTATTTAACTCCGCCAATAATTTAGCTTCTTTTTTAGCCTGGTGTTTTATTTTTTCCTGCAATTGTTTCATATTGCTGGGACTTGCTTCTACTGCAAATTTTTGTGGTATAAGATAATTACGACCGTAACCATTTTTTACCGTTACCAATTCATTTGCTCCACCAAGGTTGTTTACATCCTGTATTAATATTACCTGCATTGTTTTGCATTTTTACCCAATTTTCCTGTCGGCGAACTTTCTCTATTTAAAGATTAGGGTGGTTAAAAAAAGTATTAATTATTGAGTATTTAGATAATGTTGGAAATATTAGTTGAGGTTTATCTCAATACTAACATCTTAATACGCTATACTACAATTATTTCATCAAATCCGTAACATAAGGCAAAATAGCCATTTGACGGGCTTTTTTAACTGCTTCACTTACTTTACGCTGAAACTTTAAAGAGTTACCCGTAAGGCGGCGTGGCAATAATTTACCTTGCTCATTAAGGAATTTTTTTAAGAAATCTCCATCCTTATAATCAATATAATGGATACCCATTTTCTTAAAGCGGCAATATTTCTTTGGGCGCTTCTCAGCTTTTATTGCTGTTAAATACTTAATCTCATTTGCTTTTGCCATAATTTATGCCTCCTGTTTTTGAGATGAAGAATTTTTTACACCGCTACTCTTTTTGTTGTTGTACAAAACGGCGTATTTATCTAATACCGTGTACATGTGACGCATAGCTGATTCGTCACGTAAAAGTTGAGTTTTCAACTTTTCATTGAAGCTGGTTGGCGCTGAATACTCCATAACCCAATAAAGACCAGTAGTCTTTTTAGCTATAGGATACGCCAGTGATTTTAGTCCCCATGGGTTAGTGTGCGTTACTTCGCCGCCGTTGTCTTTAACGAGCGCTTCGTATTTTTTCTGAGCGGTTTTAAATTCCTCTTCAGATAGCACAGGAGTAAAAATCACCATCAATTCGTAATTGCTCATTTCCTTGATTTTTGATTTTAAAAAATTGTTTATTCCCGATAAATTTTATCGGGGTGCAAAAGTAGGTAATTATTGTGAAAATAATTGAACATGGCGTAAAATGAATTGTATTTTGCTATATGACTATTAATAATAAAACTAATTGTAAAATTCAGCCAATTTAAAATACATCTTTCTTTAGTGCCTGCTCTACATTCTTATAGCCAAAGGGTATCAGTATATTACCTTTAACTACTTTTCAAAACAACATTTCCCGCATTTACATCTAAATCATGCATCACCCCACACTTAACTGCAAAATTATTTTTTTGATGCCCTACAGGAAAATCAAAACAAACAGGATAATAATATTCCGCAACTTTCTCCAGCACAATTTGTTCCAGTGTTTTCCCAAACTCCTCACCGGCATCATCTTTTTTAATTTTAAAGCCACCAATAATTAAACCTGCAAGATGTTCCAGTTTGCCGCTTCTTTTTAAATTCCAAAACATGCGGTCAATGCTGTATAAATATTCGCCTGTATCTTCTACAAATAAAATTTTATTTTGAGTATTGATATCGCTTTTGCTGCAGGCAAGAGTTTCCAGCGTTTTTAAATTTCCACCAACGAGCAACCCTTTTGCTCTCCCTATTTTGTTTTTAGCATTAGGTGTAACAGTATAAACCATCTTCTCCCCCATCAAACATTTTCTTATAGAATCTATGGTTTCTTTTTGTATAGGTTCTGCCAGCAAAGCATTTACAAAACTGTTGCACATTTTTGAATGCAAACTGGCTATACCAAAATTTTTATTAATATGAGAATGCAATACAGTAGCATCGCTGAAACCAATGATCCATTTTGGTTTTTTTATAAATTTTTTAAAGTTTATCATATCTATGATACGAATGATACCATAGCCTCCTCTTGCGCACATTATTGCCTTTACATTATCATCATCCAACATTTCCTCAAAATCTGAAAGCCTTTCTTCATCTCGACCACCAAATGCAAAATCTTTTTTACCCACACTGCTGCCAAGTTTAATATTAAAGCCCCATGCCTGCATGGTCAATATCGCTTCACTACAATCTGCTACTGTAATATATCCTGCCACACTTGTAATAGCTATTGTATCTCCAGGCTTTAGGTATGCAGGTATTTTTATGGTATCCGCCGGTTCATCTTCTCTAAAAAAATTATTGCCAAAGCCCGTAAAAGCGGCACTGGCAGGTATTACAGCGGAAAGAAAATTTTTACGATCCATATTATTTATTTTTTACCACTTTTTTAAATCATTACTATTACAATTTAAAGCCCATACCTCCTTTTAAAGCTTTTTTGTATTTTCACATATCAAACTTATAAAAAAAAGGGGCCTTATGTGCTACTCCTTTTTTTGTCTCGGCAAGTTTTTTTAAAATGCCTGTACCTGTAATTTTTCTTTGAAAATTTCTTCTGTCTAATTTTTTATCTAAAATGGTTTCATATAACTTTTGGATATCGGGCATAGTAAATTTTTCGGGCAAAAGATTATAGCCTACCGGGTGGTAATTAAGCTGCCCCCGCAAATTTGTTAATGCGCTTTTCAAAATTTCATCGTGGTCCAAAATCATGGTAGGAATATTTTTAAGAGCACACCATTCACATGCTGCCGAAAAATGATCTGCCACAGGATGTACTTTTGTAAAATCTACCAATGCAGTAAAACCTACCGTTATGAAGCGTTCAAACATCCAGCTTCTCTCCAGTTTTACTTCGGAATTTTTTAAAAACTTCTTATTTATTTTTTTGGTATAGCGGTCAGGCCTACTAAAAACATGAAATTGTTTCATATAAATATCATTTAGCCCGGTGCGTTCTTTTAAGGTGCGTCTGGCAGCATCTTCTATGTGTTCTTCTTTCAAAATAAAACCACCTGGGAGCGCCCATTACCTGGCATATTTTACTTCCAGTAACAATACTTTTAATTCATTTTCATGAAAACCGAAAATTACACAATCCAAAGAAATATTGCGCAGGTATATTTCTTTTCCTTTTTCAAACAACTGTATTATTTCTTTTTGAAAACCCATAAGTAAATATAATAAGCAAACAGCATATCATAAATAAATTTTACATTTTAAAAAATTATTTTAATTATGTGTCATTATAACACAATGGAAAATAAATAACATGAAAAAATATTTTTTTATTTACTGAGTATTATTTGTGCGTTTCCTGCAACAGCTCAGATAAATAATATTGCCAAGGCAAAAGAGCTTAAAGGTTTTAACTGAAAATGCAGAAAGAATTATGAATATTGTTTTGGAATCTCCTGCGTACAAAAAAAATTATATAATAACAACCCAGATCTTAAAGCAAATGCACTGGTTTCAAGAAATGCAGCAGCAGAGGGAATGATATTATTAAAAAACAATTTACAAATATTGCCCCTTTCCGGTGCTACAAAAAAGATTGAAGTGTTTGGTAATACTTCGTACGACTTTATATCTGGCGGTACAGGAAGCGGAGATGTAAATGAAGCATACAGCATTTCTTTGGTTAATGGTTTAATTAATGCAGGCTTTACTATTGACGATGAATTGAAAACCGGATATGAAAAATTTATAGCTACAGAAAAGGGAAAAGCACCGAAGAAAAAATTTTTTGGGAGTTGCCTGCTCCAATTCCGGAAGTGAATGTAGAGGAAAATATGCTTAACAAAAAAGCAGCCGAAACTAATGTTGCTTTTATTACGATAGGAAGAAACGCCGGAGAATTTCAAGATAGAAAAATAATTAATGATTATTATTTAAGTGATGCAGAAAAGCAATTGATAAAAAATATTTAATCTGTTTATCATGCACAAAATAAAAAAGTGATTGTAATTTTAAATACCGGTGGCGTAATAGATGTAAGTTTGTTGAGAAACGATGCAGATGCAATTTTGCTTACATGGCAGGGCGGACAAGAATCTGGTAATGCAATTGCAGATATTATCACGGGAAAAGTAAATCCATCTGGCAAGCTGGCCACTACTTTTCCTGTGAGTTATGATGATGAACCCAGCGCAAAAAGTTTTCCGGGTAAAAATTTATCCGACAAAAAAAATATAGGAATGGGCGGCCTTGAATTAGGTTACGATTTCGAAGTAACCTATGATTGAAGGAATTTTTGTAGGCTACAGATACTACAATATATTTAAAATAAAACCAGCTTACGAATTTGGTTATGGTTTAAGCTATACAACATTTGAATACCGTAATTTTAAATTAAGTTCGCCAACATTTGCAAATAAAATAGCGGTAACGGTAAATATAAAAAATACGGGTAAAATTGCGGGCAAAGAAGTGGTGCAATTGTACATCAGCGCACCTTCTAAAAAAATGCAGAAGCCAGCAGAAGAATTAAAAGCATTTGGCAAAACAAATCTGTTACAGCCGGGTAAAACACAAACCCCCCGATTTGAAATAAACGCAAAAGATATTGCTTCTTATGATACACAATCTGCTTCGTGGATTGCAGAAGCGGGAAGTTATACAGTGAAAGCGGGCGCATCTTCAGAAAATATTTTGCAATCCGCATTTTTTACCGTTACTAAAGAATTGCTTGCAGAAAAATGCCATAAAGTTTTATCACCGCAAGTAACCATTGATGAATTAAAAAAATAAAAGAGAATTAATTTTTTCTAATAATAAAACCTGTGCAAATGCATGGGTTTTTGTTTGTTTGGCTTTTGGCGTTGCTTTAGGTATTTTTGCAGCAATGAACAATCCAAAAAGATATTTAATTACTTCAGCTTTGCCTTATGCAAACGGGCCTAAACATATTGGACACCTGGCGGGTGCATATTTGCCTGCAGATATTTATGTGCGCTACCTGCGTGCACAAAACAAAGATGTGGTATACGTTTGCGGAAGCGATGAACATGGCGCTGCTATTACCATACAGGCCATGAAGGAAAATACAACCCCACAACAAATAGTTGATAAATACCATGAACTCCTTAAAAGCAACATGGCAGATTTGGGCATTTCCTTCGATATTTACCACCGCACCACTTCGCCCATACATCACGAAACGGCACAGGAATTTTTTACATACCTCAACAATAATGGCGACCTTGAACAAAAAGAAACGGAGCAGTTTTTTGATGAAGAAGCAAATACTTTTTTAGCAGACCGGTACATCATTGGCACATGCCCGGTATGTGCCAATGAAAATGCTTATGGAGACCAATGCGAAAAATGCGGCACCTCTTTAAGTCCGGAGCAATTACTAAACCCCAGAAGTACGCTTAGCGGAAATGCTCCCATAAAAAAAGCTACCACACACTGGTATTTGCCCTTAAATAAACAGGAAGATTTTTTGCGGCAGTGGATTTTAGAAGATCATAAAGACGACTGGAAAGCCAATGTGGTAGGGCAGTGCAAAGGATGGATAGAAATGGGTTTGCAGCCAAGGGCAGTAACGAGGGATTTGAATTGGGGGGTGAAAGTTCCTGCCTCCTCGGCAAAAGTACTCTACGTATGGTTTGATGCACCAATTGGATATATAAGCGCCACTAAACAATGGGCAATAGATAATGAAAAAGATTGGAAACCTTACTGGTACAATGCAGATACTAAATTGGTGCATTTTATTGGAAAAGATAATATCGTTTTTCATGCAATTATTTTTCCGGTGATGTTGAAATTGCACGGCAATATTTTACCTGATAATGTACCGAGTAATGAATTTATGAATTTGGAAGGAGATAAAATGAGTACAAGTCGTGGCTGGAGTATTGAAATGGAAGATTACATAAATGACTTTGTAAAAAAAGATAATGGTGGCGACCAAATGGTGGATGCATTGCGTTATTATTTAACAGCTATTGCCCCTGAAACCAAAGATAGTGAATTTACCTGGAAAGGATTTCAAGATGCGGTAAACGGTGAATTGGTGGCGGTTTTTGGGAATTTTATAAATAGGGCTTTTGTTTTAATGCACAAATTATGTGGTGGAAAAGTACCAAAGTTTCATAATGAAATAATAGATGATGCAGACAAACAAATGCTGGAAGAAATAAACATAACAAAGAAAAAAATTGAGTTAAATATAGAAGGATACAAATTTAGAGATGCGCAGGCGGAGGTGATTGACCTTGCACGAAAGGGTAATAAATATATGCAGGATAAAGAGCCGTGGATTATTGCAAAGCAGACAACCCACAATGGACAGCCAACGACGGAGGCTCAACAACAAATAGATAACTGTCTTCATATTTGTTTGCAGTTAACAGCTAACCTTGCCATATTTATTAATTTATTTTTACCAAATGCTGCTAAGAGAATTTGTGTAATGATGAAGACGGTTGATAAAATGCTTGATTGGGAAAACGCAGGCTCTACAAAACTTTTAAGCGTGGGATATTCTTTACGCCCTCCTCAATTATTATTTAGAAAAATAGAGGATGCAGAAGTGGCAGAACAGATAGAAAAATTAAAAATTAAAAGCGCAGCTATAAAGATGACAGCAGATAACGAACAACAAACGACGGACAACGCAAAACAAATCACGGAAGCTTCAATAATAAATAAAAATGCCGAAGAATTAGAGAGTTTCAAGACCCTCCCTTCGGTGAGCAAGGAGGCTATTGTTTTTGATGATTTTGCAAAGATAGATCTAAAAGTAGGTACTATTATCGCTGCGGAAAAAGTAGAAAAAGCAGATAAACTTTTAAAGCTGCAGGTTGACCTTGGCTTAGAAGTAAGAACAATTGTAAGCGGTATTGCGCTTCATTTTAATGCAGCAGATATTGTGGGCAAACAAGTAACTGTTGTTACAAATTTAGCCCCACGAAAAATGCGTGGTATTGAAAGTAATGGAATGATTTTAATGGCAGAAGATGCTGAAGGAAAATTAAAATTTGTAGGCCCTAATGAAGTGGTGGCAAATGGAAGTGGGGTTAGTTAAACTTAATAATATTTTGGATAATTGCAGAAGTGTATGAAGAGAAATGAAATTGTTTTATTGTTGATATTGGCCCTTGTGCAGTTTACCAACGTTGTAGATTTTATGATTGTGATGCCTTTGGGTCCGGTTTTAAAAAACCTTTGGGGCATAAGCAGTACCCAGTTTAGCAGAATAGTTTCTGTATTTAGTATTGGTGCATTTATAAGCTCTATGGCTTGCCTTGCTTATGTAGATAGGTTTGATAGAAAAAAAGTTTTGCTCATTGTGTACGCAGGTTTTACATTGGGTACTTTTTTATGTGGACTCTCACAAAATTATAATCAATTATTAGGCGCAAGGTTTTTAACTGGTTTGTTTGGTGGTATTGGTGGTAGCACTATTTTAAGTATGGTGGGCGATTATGTAGCACCACAAAGAAGAGGACAAGCAATGGGAATATTAATGACAGGCTTTGCACTGGCAAGTGTATTGGGCATACCCGGTGGCTTGTGGCTTGCAGGGCACTATCAATGGCACACGCCATTTATTGTATTGGCAAGTTTGTGCACAGTTATATTTGTATTAGCCATTTTTATTGTTCCATCTTTTACCGGTCATTTAAAAAATGGTATTTTAAAAAGAACAGCATATCAAATTATTGTTAGTGTTTTTACCAACGTAAATATGCGCTGGGCTTTATTGCTAAGTAGTTTGCTTATGATGAGCCATTTTAGTATCATCCCTTTTCTTACAGATTTTGCTACATACAACTTAGGTGTAAATTATAAAACTGATGTGCCACTCGTATATATTGTTGGAGGTTTACTCACAGTAGTTTGTAGCCCACTTGCAGGAAAGCTAAGCGATAAATATGGCAGGCTTTTAATTTTTACCATCCTTAGTTTTTTATCATTCATACCATTGCTGGCATTGCCCAATTTATTTACCAATAATTTATGGATTATTATTCCTGTGTTTTCTACTTTATTTGTTTTTAGCGGAAGCAGAATGGTAGTGGGCAGCGCACAAATAACAAGTACTTCTACCAGCCAGGAGCGTGGATCTTTTCTTATAATAAACAGTAGCATACAGCAATTGAGTACAGGTATTATTGCTGCAGTTGGTGGCGCTATTGTAAATAATGATGAAGCTAAAAGAGTTTTAAATTATCCTGTACTTGGTGTGATAGGTGTTGTGCTGGCTGTTGGTGCATGGCTGGCTTTTAGAAAAGTAAAAATTAATGTGTAACTCTTTTTGCTAAAACTATAGTAAAATATTTTTTCTTACATGCTGTGTTCAAGCAATAATTGCAGGTATATATAAAATTTCTTAATAATTTATTCGTAAAAATAATTAGGCACACATTATAAATCAGGTAGAACATTCATATAAAAATATCAATTGCTAAAATGAATGATGAATTTAGCCGTAGCTAACAATGAATATTTTTATAAAATATTTTAACATGTTTACAGTTTTGAAACTCCATAGAAATGTGGAGTTTTTTTATTCCATAAAATTTCTTTTACCCGTAATATAAAATTCCTACCTTCGATTTCTAAGAAATAGTTGTTTAACTAACTATTTTTATCTTACAGTTTTTGGCAAGAAAAAATTATTAATAAAAATCATGAAACGTACAATTAAAAAAATTGCCGTACTCGGCAGTGGTGTAATGGGCAGCAGAATTGCCTGTCATTTTGCAGGTATTGGTTTGCCGGTTCTTCTATTAGATATTGCAGCCAAGGATATACCTGAAAATGCAAAGCCTGCAGATAAAAACAAAATCGTAAACGATGCATTGGCAGCAGCTATAAAAAGCAATCCATCGCCGGTTTATACAAAAGATGTTATTAAGAAAATTACCACCGGCAATTTTACTGATAATATGAAAGATATTGCCAGAGTAGATTGGATTATTGAAGTAGTGGTAGAAAGGCTAGATATAAAACAACTCATTTTTACTGAGGTTGAAAAATTTCGTAAACCTGGCACACTCATCACCTCCAACACATCTGGCATTCCCATACATACAATGGCAGAAGGGCGTAGCGAAGATTTTAAAAAGCATTTTTGCGGCACTCACTTTTTTAACCCGCCACGTTATTTAAAACTGTTAGAAATAATTCCTACCCCATTTACTGACCCTGAAGTGGTAGATTTTTTAATGCACTACGGCGATTTATACCTTGGCAAAACAACTGTATTGGCTAAAGATACTCCAGCCTTTATAGCCAACCGTGTAGGCGTTTTTAGCATAATGGTCATAATGGGCATTATGGAAAAACTACAATTATCGGTAGATGAAATTGAAGCCCTTACCGGACCAATAATCGGTCGCCCAAAATCTGCAACTTTTCGTACGGCAGATGTGGTAGGTATAGATACGTTGGTAAAAGTTGCCAAAGGAGTTTCAAATAATTGTCCGGAGGATGAAGCAAAAAACATTTTTACAATTCCTTCTTGGTTAGAAAAAATGATTGCCAATAATTGGCTTGGAGATAAAACAGGGCAAGGGTTTTTCAAGAAAGTAAAATCTGCAGATGGTGCAAAAGACATACAGGTATTAAATCTTTCAACGCTTGAATACGAAGCACGTACCAAACCAAAGTTTGCAACCATAGAAGCTGCAAAACCCATTGAAGATTTAAAGACAAGACTAAAAGCAATGGCAGCCGGGCAGGATAAAGCCGGAGAATTTTACCGCCAGTTTCACTACGCATTGTTCTCTTATATTTCGCACAGAATACCAGAGATAAGCGATGAAATTTATCGTGTAGATGATGGTATGATGGCCGGCTTTGGCTGGGAAATTGGCGCCTTCGAAAGTTGGGATGCACTTGGTGTAGCAAAAACCACCGAAGCCATGAAGGCAGCGGGTTACAGCGTAGCCACTTGGATAGATGATATGCTTGCAAAAGATGTATAATCGTTTTATAAAACACAAAGTGGAAAAAGATATTGTTACGATATTGCAACTGCAGGGTACAAAATAATGCCGGGTGGTGAAGCATTTTTAGTAATGCGTAATTTTGAAAACGAAACAGTTTGGAAAAATAGCGCATGTCGCACCTACCATTTAGGCAACGATGTTTTGGGCTTAGAGTGGTACACAAAAATGGGCAGCATTGGCGGCGAAGTGCTGGAAGGAATACAAAAATCTATAGCGCTTGCCGAAGAAAAATACAAAGGCTTGGTTATAGCAAACGAAGGAGCAAACTTTAGTGCCGGTGCCAATGTAGCCATGATATTTATGCTGGCTTTAGACCAGGATTATGATGAAATAGATATGGCCATTCGCCAGTTTCAAAATACATTAATGCGGGTGCGGTATTCATCTATACCTGTTGTACTTGCACCGCATGGCTTGGCGCTTGGTGGCGGTTGCGAAATATGTTTGCATGCAGATAAAGTGATAGCCGCTGCGGAAACTTATACCGGCCTGGTAGAAGTAGGCATCGGCGTAATACCAGGCGGTGGCGGCACCAAAGAATTTGTACTACGTGCCGCAGACGAAATGCATGCCGGCGAACCCGAAACCATCACCCTCCAAAAAAGATTTTTAGATATTGCCACCGCAAAAGTTTCTACCTCGGCATTCGAAGCCTACGACAATGGCATTTACCGCAAAGGCATAGATGAAGTAAGCATAAACAGTGGCAGACGAATAGCTGATGCAAAAAAAGCAGTCATCAATTTATACGACGATGGTTATACAATGCCCACGCAGCGTGCCGATATTAAAGTGCTTGGCCGCACAGGGCTAGGCGCAATGTATGCCGGCATAAACGGCATGCACAAAGGCAAATATGCCACTGACCATGATGTAACGGTGGCAAAAAAATTGGCGTACGTAATGTGCGGCGGCGACCTCAGCGAGCAAACCCTCGTAAGCGAGCAATTCCTTTTAAACCTAGAGAGAGAAGCATTCCTAAGCCTTACCGGCGAAAAGAAAACACTCGAAAGAATACAAAGTATATTGAAGACAGGAAAGCCATTAAGGAATTAGTTTTTTTAGATTTTATACACAAGATTAAAGACACGAGAGCAAGACAGTTTGTTTTACTTGTGTCTTTTTTATGTGTTTTATCTTTTGTCTTATGTCTGTTATCTTTTGTTTATACAGGAGCATGAACGGTAGACATTCTACTCAACATCCGTCTCCTGCTATCCACTACTATCTTTTGCTCGTTCCTCACAAAAAATATCCGTTTCTATCAGGGCTACAATGAGCTGAGAAGTATTTTTCAACTTTTAAAGTGCCGAAGATTACAGCGAACTTTTTTGATGGCACCAAACGAGGCAGAAGTAACGGATATTTCATCATGCTAAAAAAGATAACGAAATGAAAACAGCATTTTTATCATGTTTTATGAAGACATTGCCTGCATTACACCACACAGGTGTTGGCTTTCTTATAAATCTTTTATTATAAATAATATTGTAGTATTTTGTACTACAAAAACTAAATACAATGCGCAATATTTTGCTTTTCCTTATTTCATCTATCGTTACTTTTAATGTAGCAGCACAAAAAACAACTGCCATTAAATGTGGCGCTGTGCTTGATGTACGCACAGGGCAGTTAAATAAAAATGTAACAATAGTTGTAGCCAACAATAAAATAGAATCTATTTCACCGGCAGGTGCTATGGTAAAAATTAAAGCAGATACGGTTATAGATTTATCTGCCTACACCATTATGCCTGGCTTAATAGATTGCCATACACATGTATTGTTACAGGGCGATATTACCAGCGAAGATTACGATCTACAGATTTTAAAAGAATCTATTCCCTACCGCACCATACGTGCAGTACGCAGTTGCGGTATTGCTTTGCAAAATGGTTTTACTACCATTAGAGACCTTGGCACAGAGGGTGCGGGTTATGCAGATGTAGATCTTAAAAAAGCTATTAAAGCCGGCGAAATGGCCGGTCCACGCATGTTTGTTTCCACACTCGCTATTAACACAACAGGTCATTACCCTATTAGTGAAGCAGCTTATGCATGGGAACTTACATTGCCAAAAGGATTAAAAGAAATTACCGGTGCAGATGAGGCTCGCCGTGTAGTACGTGACCAAATTGCACATGGTGCAGACTGGATAAAAATTTATGCAGACAGAAGCTACAGCAAATTACCAGACGGCAGTTACCGTAGCCTACCAAATTTTACTACAGAAGAAATTATGGCCATAGGCGATGAGGTAAAACGAAGCAACAAAAAACTTGCGGCGCATGCAGTAACCAGAGATGGAATTTTAGCAGCCATTGGTGCTTGCGCTCTATCTATTGAACATGGCTTTGGTATGGATGATGAATGTATACAAACCATGGTAAAGAAAAATGTGTATTGGTGTCCCACTATTTTTGTGAATGATTTTGTTGCCGAAGGCAGAGCAAAAGCAGGAAGCTCAATAAACAAATATTTCTCCGAAACAGAACCCGCACTTTTTAAAAAGGCAACTGCGGCAGGTATAAAAATTGCATACGGTACAGATATCGGCGGCTACGATTGGAATGTTGCTCAAACAAAAGATTTTGAATTTATGGTGCGATATGGCTACACGCCGTTGCAGGCCATACAAACCGCTACCATCAATGCTTCTGACTTACTTGCACAACCCTTGCTTGGTGAAATTAAAGTTGGCAACTATGCCGATATTATTGCTGTGGCCGGAGACCCTACACAAAATATACAGGTGTTACAAAATGTAAAATGGGTAATGAAGGATGGTACAATTTATAAAACCAGTAAATAGTTTTTGGGGCTGCTATATTTATTGCGTTAAGTTTTGTGGGCCACAAACCTTGGTGCAGGCTTAAAGCATCGGCCTATAAAACTTTACTCAGCATTTGTCTCCTGCTATCCACTACTATCTTTTGCTCGTTCCTCACAAAAGGATATCCGTTTCTATCAGGGCTACAATGAGCTGGGGAACATTTTTGAACTTTTATTGTTGTGTAAATTTCATCAAATTTTTTTAAATTTGATCAATCGAATCAACGTAACTAGGACATAATTTACTTTCTATTCAAAAACTCTTTCACTTAAAAAAAATCTGGATGAATATTTAATTTTACAAGTTCTAAAATCTCTTGTCTTAAAACCTCCCTATCACCATTATAAAAATTGTACACTTTAAAGCCGAATTTATTTCTCCTTTCAAAACAAACAGGTGAGGTAATCTACTATACATTTCGAGAATATTTTGATTTATATGAAATCTCAACATCCTACATTTTTAAAAAGCTTATGCGGGTCTCTTTTCGCCATAGCGTTAGGGTTTATGGTATTAACAAGGTCAAGCAAAAGCAAATTTTCATTTCAAAATGTAAGGGGAATTCTAATGTCTTTTGATAGCTCAAACAAAAGTTTTCAAAATAAAGAATCCTCAAAATTTCGTTATTTGAGGTTAGACAATTTTTCTAAAACATTTCAATTATTTATTGGTAAAGGTTCAGGTGATTTCAAACCCGAATTTGAAAAAATTGACGCTTTGAAAATTGGCGATTCTGTAACTATATACTTTGACGAAAATTTTAAAACTAAAGAGGATTCAATTAATCGACTAACATATTTTATAGATAAAGGAAATGAAGCTTTTTTTATAAAAGGTGGTTTCGAAAAATATGTAGCTTATTTTATTATTGGAATTGCAATAATTTTTATTTTAACCCTCATAATATTAAAAAAGAAGGGCAAAATAATTTGATAGTACGTCATCAGTTAATAACCATTTCTAGCAATAGGAGCAAGGGTAATGTGTATAAGCTTTCTGTGTAGCAAATCATAAAAGGTTAATAAAATAAAAATAATAAACCCATCAAAAAGTGCTGGGCAAACCTCTGCATTAAAAGTGCAGCAGTTTTTTACAGTACCACTGCCCTCACAATTAATTTCATTTATCAACCGAAAGGATTTATTTTTAGTTACTGTTCACCAAAATTAATTATAATGAAAAATATCTTTTGTTTTTTACTATTGATGCCTGTGTTTTTTACTGCCTTCACACAAAATAAAGAAAAAAGAAGTTTGCGACCTAGTGATGTGTACCTGTTAAAAAATGTAGGCGGCGCACAGGTTTCGCCCGATGGTAAATGGGTGGTGTACACCATTAGCACAGTAGATACCAGCAAAGATAGCCGCAACAGCGATATTTGGATGGTGAGTTGGGATGGTCAGCAAACCGTACAACTAACCAACAGCGGAGAAGGCGAAAGCACACCCAAATGGAGCCCGGATGGAAAATATATTTCTTTTATTACTACCCGCAATGGCGATAAAAATGCACAACTGTGGCTGCTGGATACCAGGGGCGGTGAAGCAAAAAAACTTACCAACACAAAAGGAGATATTGAAGAATATGTTTGGAGCCCGGATGCAAAAAAAATTGTGATGAGCATTAAAGATCAAGATTTTTCTGACACAGCAAAAACCAAAACGAGGATCCCTTTTGTAATGGATCGCTATCGTTTTAAACAGGATATTGATGGGTATGTAGAAGGGCGGTATACCCATTTATATTTATTCGACATCAGCACAAAAAAAACAGATACCCTTACAAAAGGAAATTACGATGAGGCTTCGCCAACCTTTAGCCCAGATGGCAAACAGCTTGCATTTGTAAGCAACCGCAGCAACGACAAAGACAAAAATGAGAATACAGATATTTGGGTAATGAATGCCAGCACCGGCAGCGTAATAAAACAATTAACAACCTGGGCAGGTGCTGATGCAAACCCGGTATGGAGTCCCGACGGCCAGTCCATCGCCTACACCACATCATCCAGCAACCTGGCTTTTACCATGTATGGGCAAAACAATATTGCCATTGTAAGTGCAGCAGGTGGTGCTTCCAAAACAATGGTAGCTTCATTAGACAGGCCTGTAAGCCGTATTCATTTTACAAAAGATGGGCAGCGCATTACCATGCTGGTAGCAGATGATAGAAAAGTTTATATTGCCAGTTTAAACATAGCAACAAACACGGTTGATACGCTTGCAGGTGGCCAAAAAAGTTATTCTAATATCGATCGTTGCCCTGCATCTGATGCATTGGTAGCAGCCATGAGTTCGCCACAATTACCAACTGAATTATATACTATCGAAAATAATGCAGTAACCAGGCTTACGCATGTACAGGATTCTTTTGTAAATGCCATCAACTTTGCAAACGTCACAGGTTTTACATCTATCAGTAAAGATGGTAACAAAACATCTAACATTTTATATTTGCCAGCAACTGCAACCCCGGGCCAAAAGTTACCGCTGATACTTTTTATACATGGCGGCCCTGTTGGGCAAGATGATTATGGATTTGACCTATCCCGCCAAGTGCTGGCGGCAGGCGGCTTTGCGGTAGCGGGTGTAAATTACCGCGGCAGTAATGGTCGTGGTACTGCATACACAAAAGCCATTTATGCAGATTGGGGCAATAAAGAAGTACAGGATATTATTGGGGCTGCAAATTACCTGGTAAGCAAAGGCATTGCAGATGAACAAAAAATGGGTATCGGCGGCTGGAGTTATGGCGGCATTTTAACCAACTATAGCATTGCTACAGACAATCGTTTTAAAGCAGCCGCAAGTGGCGCCGGCAGCTCATTGCAATTAAGTATGTATGGGGTAGACCAATATGTAACGCAGTACGAAACAGAGTTGGGTGCACCCTGGAAAAATCTCAAAAAATGGATAGCACTTTCGTACCCTTTCTTTAAGGCATATAAAATTACAACACCCACTTTATTTATGGCCAGCGAAAAAGATTTTAATGTGCCAACGGTAGGTGCAGAGCAAATGTACCAGGCCTTAAAATCGTTGAACGTACAAACACAACTGGTAATTTACCCCGGGCAGTTTCATGGGGTGAGCAAACCATCTTACCAGGTAGATAGGTTTGAAAGATACCTGAAATGGTTTGAAAAATATTTAAAATAATATTTACCTTTTTGAAAACGATACCAGCAATAATTCCATGGCCTCACCTTTGCGAACTTACTCTGTTCTTCTTTTACATTATTAAAAGAAAAGAAGAATAAGTTCGTTCCGCGGCAAAGCCCTCCTGCCCCGCTGGTACTAACATTTCGAAGTATTAAGTGCTTGTCCTGACCAGCCGACGTACTGAAAAATAATACTTAAACAAAGAAACTGTAATCAATTTATCGGCCGGTGATACGAAGGCTAGTTTTGGTGGAGACGAAAGGTATTCACCAAAATGGAAAGCAGCAGTTACCGACACATGCAAAAGACCATTTAATTATTTCAAAACGATACTATAAACTTACGGTACATAAAATAATAAGCCGCTTCATTTTTACAAAGCGGCTTATTATTTTTCATAGGGATAATATTTTTTTCTATTGCGGCAACAGTACTTTATCTATAACCTGTATCACACCATTTGTGGCCAGCACATCAGCCGGGGTTATTTTAGAATACATAGTATTTGCATCACCTTTTACTGATCCATTATTGTATCCTAATATGGTAGTTATTTTATTATTGGGTGCGGCTGCGAGTGTAGTTATTCTTCTAAATATTCCAAGATCCCAGGCAAAATTTCTACCAGCTACTACATGATATTTTAAAATATTTGCCAGTGCTGCAATTTGTGCAGGATTGGTAATAGCATTTATATTGGCAGCAGTATTAAACGGTGCAGGCAATTGTGCAAAGGCAGCGTTTGTAGGTGCAAACACCGTAAAATCTCCACTGCCTGTAAATACAGAAACCAAATTTGCTTTTGCCAGTGCAGCCACCAATATAGAAAAATTAGCAGAGTCTGCTACTGCTATACCTGCAATAGTTTTTGTAGGATAAATCAACACTTTATTTATTACATGAATTATACCATTGCTTGCCTTAATGTTAGCAAAAATTACATCGCTGCTGCCATTTACTTTTATAAAGCCAAATGTTTTTGAAAAATAAATAGTGTTATCATTTGCCGCACCCACGGGTTTAATGGTAATAGTACTGCTCCGTCCATTAGCTATTTCGTTAGCTCTTACTTTTGTACCAAGCACATGGTAAAGCAATACAGATTTTAAAAAGGCAATATTTGCCGGACTGCTAATTGCTGCAATATTGGTAGCATTATTAAATGGTGCGGGCAATTGTGCAAAGGCATCATTAGTAGGAGCAAATACGGTAAGCTTTGCAGAGGAATCAGATAATGCTCCTACTAAGCCTGTCTTTACAACCGCTGCAACCAGAGAAGAAAAATGAGGATTTGCAATAGCAATTTCTACAATATTTTTTTTAGGGCCTCTTTCAAAATCGGTTTCACTTGTTTCTGTAAAACCAATGGCTCTTGCCTGCTCACTTGCAACGGCTGGTACAGATTGTTCTAATCCTTTTGCTGCGTTACCAATAGCTTGTTCATTTTGTGCAGGTTGCCGGGTTGGGTCGTCTGGCAGGGCTACTTGTTTTTGGCACGCTGTGCCTATTGCTGCTACTAAAAATACCATGGCTATTGCGTTAGCAATGGTGCGCCATTTTAAAATAAATGTTTGCATAAATTTAATTTTTTGTTTTGCTACTTAGCACAATTTCAACACCAATTTTTATTATTTTTTACCGTCACCCACTCAAATGCATATTATTTGGTGCCAGTTGTTTTGATTTATAATTGAGCCGTAATTAATATACTAATCGTAAATATTCATACCAGTTATAAACAGGCTATCGGCCAGTTTTTACACTCCTCAATTGTATAATGAATATTTTGCCAAAGCAGAATTTCGTACCTGCAGATCCCTATACCCATTTTTTATTTAAAATAATTATTTTAGTGAACTGGCTATCGTGACTGTAAGAATTTTTTAAGTATTGATTGCAGCGTTAATAACAAAAAGTATTGGTAGCAGCACATATTAAAATATATTTTTTATTTTTTAGAAAATAATGGATGAGGGGCTCATAGTAGCGTGTTTATAAGAATGTTATAATAATCTCCTGCCGTATCATTTCTAAAAATATTCTTCAATCATAAAAATATTTGCGAAACCGAATAGTTGCGCATATATTTACAACCGATCAGATGCGCAAGCATAAAATTAAACAATATGAGACGAGATATTTTTCAGGCAATAGCCGACCCGACAAGACGGGCAATTATTACTTTAATTGCATTGCAGGCAATGACACCGAACGCTATCGCCGACAACTTCAACACAACCCGACAATCTGTTTCTAAACATCTTCGCATACTTACAGAATGCAAACTGGTAAAACAAGAATATCAAGGCAGGGAAATTTACTACTCCCTTAAAATTGAAAAAATGAAAGAGATTGACAAATGGATTGAGCAGTTCAGAAAAATTTGGGAAACCCGTTTCAATCAACTCGACAAAGTATTATCAATACTTAAAAAACAAAAAAAATGAACGATTTATTATTTGACTTTACCCTTGACAAATCAAAAAAAACAGCATTTATAAACAGGGAATTTGATGCAGAACTTTCGCTAGTGTGGAATGCTTTTACCAAACCCGAAATACTTGATCAATGGTGGGCACCCAAACCCTGGTCTTCAAAAACAAAAGTGATGAATTTTGAACCGGGAGGACGCAGATTTTATGCGATGGTAAGTCCGGAAGGACAGGAACGCTGGTCTGTTCAGCAATACAGTTCCATTAGCCCGAAAACCAATTTTACATTTTTGAATGCTTTTGCAGACGAAAATGAAAACCCTGAATTGCCCGGTTCTGAATGGGATCTTAATTTCGGCGAAGAGAACGGAATAACAAAAGTGAGCGTTACTATTTATAATGAATCGCTTGAGCGGATGGAGCGTATGATTGAAATGGGTTTCAAAGAAGGATTTATGATTACATTGAAAAACCTGGAAAGCCTGCTGGCAACTTTATCGTAAAAATGATTTTAGTTTTCAAAACATCTGTAAAAACAAAAATGCAGTTAAAGCAGCTCAAACCGCATATCGAAAAAATGCTGCCAAAAGCAACATGGAATTTTGATCTTAAAGACTGCGATAAAATTTTGCGTGTTGACAGCGGAGAAAATGCAGTAGTGGGTATAATTGATTTACTAAATCGTAATAACTACAGTTGCGAAGAATTAGAATAAAAAAGCTAGAGAAAATAAAAAATATTAAAAAACCTAAAAAATAAAAATTATGACACTCATCAATCCTCACATCAACTTTAACGGAAACGCCGAAGAAGCATTTACCTTTTACAAATCAGTATTTGGCGGAGAGTTTGCAAAGATTATTCGTTTTAAAGACCTTGCAAGTCCTGAATTTGCGGTAGCGGAAAATGAAGAAAATAAAATTATGCATATTGCTTTACCAATAGGTAAAAGTAATATGCTTATGGCAAATGATGTTCCGGCAATTATGGGAAAAACAAATGAAAATGAGAACAGAAGTAAAATTGTAATAACTGCAGAAAGTAAAGAAGAAGCAGACAAATTATTTAGTGGACTTTCAGCAGGAGGACAAATAGAAGGACCTATTGGCGATAGCCCCTGGGGTTTATATTTTGGATGTTTTAGAGACAAATATGGTATTGAATGGATAGTGGAATTTACCTCAAAATATGCTTAAAAATTTCTTACTTTTTTTAATTGTTACTATTAATTTGAACAGTGTATTTGCTCAAAAATCCCTGCCGTTATTAAAAGCAATTGCTAGTGTTGTAACTATTAAGGAAGGTGACTTTATTTATGAAAATATATGGAATGTTTCGCCCCAAGCAAGGCCAGATGTATTTGTACCAAACGCTTTTGTAAAAGAGCAAAAAATTACCTTCTATTCTGATATTGATTCCATATCTTTTTTAGTAAAGGCAAATAAAAAATATGACTTTGTAATTGTATTAAATGGAAAAGATTCTGCCTTTACCCAAATAAATACTGCTGCCGGCACTGAACCATCTCTTACACCAAAATTATTTTACAGTACAAAAACAGGAAAGAATAAAAACGGTATTGATACCCTTCATTTTGATATTGGTAAAGACAACGGAATTCATTTAAAAGGAATAGTAAACAACTCCGATACACTGGATTTTTTATTTGACACTGGTGCAGGAATGAACGTAATAACAGCATCTCTAATAAATACTAAGGTAAAATTAAAAATAGATGGAACACAGGACAATGTTGGCTCTGATGGTAAAGTAAATGTGCAGCACAGTTTAAGAAATACCATAGCAATAGGAAATTTAACCTGGATGAATGTACCACTACTGGCAATAGATTATAAAGGTTTTTCTTTTGATATGGTTTTAAGTTGGGTAAGTTTTGAAAATAAAATAGTGGAGATTAATTACGATACTAAGCAAATTTTATTATATGAAAAAATGCCTTCACTTTCTTCGCAATACAGCAGGCTGGATATGAAGATGACAGATGGCATACCCTCTATAAAAGGTATAATGGTTGTAAACGAAGAAGAAACCGAGGGTTGGTTCGATTTTGATACAGGGTCCAATGGAAACATTATTATTGGGGAAAAATATGCAGCACAAAACAGTTTAAAAAATAAGATGGAAAATATAGGACAAACTTCTTCTAAAGGCAGTAGTGGCCTGCCATTTAAACAGCAGCGTGTATTGCTTCCGCTATTAAAATTAGGCAAATACTACATGTACAATATTCCCGTGTCTATAAACGAAAAAGACCCTGCAGGTGTTGCAAACAATGAAAATATTGGAAATAATTTATTGAAGCGTTTCAATACCATCATTGACTTTAAGAATAACGCTATCTACATAAAGCCAAATGGCTTATTTTATTCTCTGCTGTAAATATTTGTACATTTTTTAAATAGAATAATACAGCATTAATGTTTAGCTCCGGGTATTATTATTAAAAATGCATATTACTTTATCATAAGGGTAAAATAATAGCTGCTCTTTACCCATTTTCATTTTGAAATACAAGTTCATTTAACTAATTTCCTGTTTTAGAGAAAACACTATCAACATTAACTTACAGCGAATGAAAATTTTAGAAATAAAAACACTGAGAGGACCTAATTACTGGAGCGTTAGGCGTGGCAAGCTTATACAGATGATGATAGATTTAGAAGAAATGGAAGAGCAGCCTACTAATAAAATACCCGGTTTTAGGAAGAATTTAGAAAAATTATTACCCAGTTTGTATGAGCACCGCTGCAGCGAATTAAAGCCAGGTGGTTTTTTTGAAAGGGTAGATGAAGGTACGTGGATGGGGCATGTAATGGAGCATATAGCACTGGAACTGCAAACCCTTGCAGGTATGGATATGGGCTTTGGCCGCACCCGTGGCACGGGTAAAAAAGGAGAGTATTATGTGGTGTTTGATTATATGGAAGAAGCAGTAGGAGTATATGCTGCAAAAGCTGCTTTTAAAATTTGCGAAGCACTTATAGCTGGTAATGAGTATGACCTTACAGAAGATGTGCAGATAATGCGTGAGCTGCGGGAAGAAACCCGGCTAGGACCTAGCACAGGAAGCATTGTAGAAGAAGCTGCAAAAAGAGGAATACCCTTTATACGGTTAAATAAAAGCAGCCTGGTGCAACTGGGTTATGGTATAAACCAGCAAAGAATACGTGCCACCATTGCAGGCACTACCAGTTGCATAGCAGTAGACCTTGCAGGCGATAAAGACGACACAAAAAACCTGCTGGATAGTGCACAAATACCAGTACCCAAGGGTTCTATAATAAGAGCAGCAGATGAACTAAAAAGTGCTATCGCCAGCATTGGTTACCCATGTGTTTTAAAACCATTAAACGGAAACCATGGCAAAGGGGCCACCACCAATATTATTAATTATGAACAGGCATTGGTGGCTTTGGAAGCTGCACAAAAATATGGCCGCAGCGTTATCGTAGAAAAGTTTATAACCGGCTTCGATTTTAGATTGCTTTGCATAAATAATAAATTTATATGTGCTGCTTTGCGCACACCTGCTGCAGTAATGGGCGATGGCCAGCATACCATACAATGGCTTATAGAAGAAACAAACAAAGATGAACGCCGTGGCTACGGGCACGAGAAAGTGCTTACACAGATTAAGATAGACGAGTTTACCAAAAAAATGCTGGATGATAAAGGTTACACACTAGAAACCATACCCGGCAAAGGAGAACAAGTGCTCGTAAAACCTACGGCCAACCTTAGTACAGGAGGCACCAGTACTGATGTAACGGATGAAGTACACCCCACCAATATTTTTATGGCAGAGCGCATAAGCAAAATTATTGGTTTGGATATTTGTGGAATAGATATAATGGCTCCCAACCTTAAAGTACCCATTACAGAAAATGGTGGAGCTGTGCTGGAAGTGAATGCAGCACCGGGTTTTCGCATGCACATAGAGCCGAGTGAAGGTATTGCAAGAAATGTAGCAGAGCCGGTTATTGATATGCTTTTTCCTAAAGAAAACAACGGGAGAATACCGATTGTAGCCATAACAGGCACCAATGGTAAAACCACCACCAGCCGACTGGTAGCGCATATTGCAAAAACCGCAGGGTATAAAGTAGGATATACAACCAGCGATGGGGTATACATACAAAATCAGCTTATGATGAAAGGAGATTGCACAGGGCCACAATCTGCACAGTTTGTATTAAAAGACCCTACCGTAGATTTTGCTGTGCTGGAAAGTGCAAGAGGAGGCATATTAAGAAACGGGCTTACTTTTAGAAATTGCGATATTGCTATTGTAACTAATGTAACATCGGACCACATGGGGCTGGGTGGTATAGATACGCTGGAGCAAATGGCCAGAGTAAAAGCGGTAGTGCCAGAAACTGTTTTTAAACATGGTTATGCAATTTTAAATGCTGATGATGACCTTGTGTACAACATGCGCAAAGAACTCAAATGCAATGTTGCCTTGTTTAGTATGGATGAAAATAATCCACGCATAGTAAAACATTGCAAAGCTGGCGGGCTTGCCTCAGTTTTTGAAAATGGCTATGTTACCATTATGAAAGGTACCTGGAAGATAAGGGTACAAAAAGTATCGGAAATACCCATAACTTTCGGTGGTAAAGCGCTGCACAATGTAATGAATACACTGCCATCTATACTGGCCACTTACTTGTTTAAAAAAATAAGTGTATCCGATATTAAACTGGCACTAGAAACTTTTATTCCATCACCTACACTTACCCCCGGCCGGCTCAATTTATTTCAGTTTAAACACTTTCAGTTTCTGGCAGATTTTGCACACAACCCGGCAGGGCTGCAATTACTGTGCGATTTTGTGAGCAAGTTGGAGGGCACACCCAAAGTAGGAATTATAAGTGGTACTGGTGACAGGAGAGATGAAGATATAAGAGAACTGGGTGCAATATCCGCAATGTATTTTGATGAAATTATTATACGGCAGGACAGGCACCTGCGTGGCCGCACAGCAGAAAATATTGTGGGATTGCTGGTAGAGGGTATTAATGCAAATAAACAAAAAGACATACCTGTAATGGTTATTTTAAATGAGAAAGAAGCTATTATGTATGCTTATAATACGGCTAAACCTGGCTCACTTATTACAATAATGTGCGATGTTGTTACCGAGGCACTGGATCTTATAAAAGGGTTGAAAGAGAAGGAGGACGAGGAATAGATAAAAAGAAACCTTTAATACCAGGTTTCATTTTTTCATTTACATATTTTAACAATGATTTTAAATAAAAAATAATAGTGAGAAATACTTTGCCTTTTTTTTTAAAACCCCTATTTTTGCAATCCAAATAAAAACGTTATTAAAGATTGGGTTATGGTGTAACGGTAGCACAACAGATTTTGATTCTGTTTGTCTAGGTTCGAACCCTGGTAACCCAACCAGTACAGGATAACTTGGAATCTCTCCGATTTATCCTGTTTTTATTTTTGCTGAAACCATTACCAAAATATATTCAAATAATAGTATTGATTTTGGTAGTTAGAAGTTTAGGTACTTCAAAAAATATTTTTTTCTGCGTACTTTATTTTCAGTTATTTTTAAAAGTGCTTTCATATAAATTGTTTTGTATTTAATTCAATTTAGCTTTTCCTTAAAAGTAGATCATGTAATCTTTGAAAGGGATCATTTGTAATACCCTTATAAAAAAAACATAAATCAGCATGGTTGCTTAACATATAGCTATAGCCTGGTACAAAATAAATACTGTTGTATCAAATGAAATGAGCGATGATCCCGGATATTGCTTGAATCCGAATTTCTTATATGCTTTAGTATGATCAATAAAACAGCAAATAAACTCAATCCTATTTTTAAGATTGAGTTCTTTTTAAAAAGTTGTTACCATCCCTAACTTTTTTGAGCCCGTACATAGTTGTAGATAAAGCACAACCAATACATACAAATGCATTTACTATTTTGTAATTAAATTGATTTTTTAGGATAAGTATTAATCCAATAGTAGCAATTAGTGATGTCCAAATTCCTATACAGTAATCAAATTTTCTATCAAACACTTTCGCTAATGGAATAAAATGAAGTCCTACTATAAGGGCAATGGAACAAATACTAAGATTTTCTTTATGAATATTTACTAAAATATTTTGAACTATGAAGATTGCGACTCCTTCTAAAGCAAATACTGCATAAAATCATTTTTCTTTTTTGGGATTTCTTATAACTTGAATTTCTGGCATTACTTTTCTATTTTTAATTAATTTAAGATAGGAGTAAATAAAGTATGCGATTATTATCCCAAAAAAAACGGCAGTAATTCTATGGTCTGAATTATTGAAAAATATCTCTGATAAAATTGTCCAAACAGTAGTAAAAATAATCATCAATAATAGTCCACCAGAATGATTATCAAGTTCTGTTTTTTTGTTTGCCATATTCAACAAATTTATTACTGTTTCTGTATTGCAACCAACGATTAGGGCAAGGCGTTATTGGGAAATTAGAATTCCGTCAGCTGGAACCAAAGCCCATTAAAAAACTGAAGTTGAAGATAACAAGTAAAAGCTAAATTGAAAAAGTCCTGCCGTACAAAAGCTGAACAGCATTACAAATGCTCATTGGTATACCATGTTTCCACTTTTGCCAAACCGCATGTTGTGGGAAGCCACGGGGGGGCTTTACTTTAATCTACTTTTTAAAAAGGGTTGCAATCTTGCAACCCTTTCGATTAATTTTATTTTTGAATAATTAATTGTTGTTTCTCAATATAGTCTCCCTGTATAATTTCAACTAAATAACTTCCTGTAATTAAATTCCCGACTTTAATAGATGCAGTTTTTGCATTTATTGTCCTATAAGATTTGATTATCGTACCCAAATGGTTGTAAATATTAACTTGTGAAAAAATGACTCCATTATTACCATTTAGAGCCCTTAATCCATTACAATTTATTGGGGGAGGTCTGTTCGTGGTGCCTATGTTAATAATATCAGTTGCAGGATTTGGAGAAATCGTATAATAATTTACTTCTTTTGCGTAGCCGCAGGGATCGCCTCCTGTAGGATTACAATTTATCTGTTTGAATGCAAATATTTGACTAAAAGTTCCACAACCATTGCTCACACTTGCTTGGATATAACCTGGAGGTGTTGCGCCACCATAATTCCAAGCAAAATAAGCCCTATTGCCATATCCTGTATATAAACTAAATGCAGTTGTTGCGTACCCACTTGGTACACTCCAAGAAATATTATTTGAACCTGATGGTTGTGCATCAATGTAAACATTTGGTATCCCATTATATCCGATACAAACATTGTTGAATAGATTATTATTCCCTTGATTTGGAAAATATATAGCTACAGGATTACCACTAACTCTACCGTCTTTATATGTTGCTCCAAAATATGGCAAGCCAGTATAAATTAATTTTGTAAGGCTTTGAGGAATGTTACAATTATTACCACCGTTAAAATTTAAAGTAGCTGTAAGCGTAAAAGGGCCACTAGTAACCTGCGTAACAGTTGCTGTATTACCATTTTGAGTTACTGTAGCCACATTTGTATTTGATGATGACCAAGTAACAGTTATATAACTTGGAAGGTATGGGATTGTGTAAGTACCTGAAATACATAAATTATCCAAGCCATCAATCTTGATTAAATTAGAGCAAATATCATCGCAATCTGTATTAGGTGGAATTGGTGGCGGCTCCATTTCATTGTAAATAAAAGTTGCATTTCTTTTGGAAAAGTCTGTGTGATTTTTGTTATAAAAATTAACAGACATGCCACTTATTACATTAGTGAATTTTTCCTGTGCAATATATTTCATACTCCTACTTCCGGCTAATCCATCTGCAGAAAAAATGTGCGTTCTATTGAATGTGTTAATATCAGCATTTGCAATATCTAATGAACTGTTTATAGGCACAAAAGAGAATAAATCCTGTTGATATGAAACAGTAAAGTCTGTACGGACATGCACTAATGGGAAGAGAATTGCCCGCCATACGTTCCCAAAAAAAGTATGGCTCGAATTAACAGAAGGTTCTAAAGAATTATCGCCAAAACTGCCGTTTCGACCTGAAATTGATTGCGTACTCCCAGGCACACAATCCCAAGGAGTTATATTCTGCGGTGAAGGTCTGGTATATTCATATGTAGTCTTCCACCCTGTGCCTAAAAGACCGAAAAAAAACCTGATATTTCTCTCCATTTTAGAGTATGCAGAAATATTTGTACTTCCTAAATCTGGCAAGGCTTTTATATTTGCGGTGAGTTTGTATTTTGCTGAAGTTAATATCCCGAAAATGACCTGTAGTTTCGAAATATTATCCGAGTAATCTATGAATGTTGTATTAGTAGGCATTACCCATACGCCACACTGACTTCCCTGAGATACTGCTTTAAATTGATAAGCAGGAGAAGGGTCTGAGATCGAAAAATCTACCATTTGCCTATAAGGGCCATTAGGTGCCAAGAAGCTATTGGTACTGTAATTGCCATCCGCATCTGTAACCCTTAAAATAAGCTGGCTTTGAGTAGCAGGTTGATCATTCAATGTATAAAACTGTTTTAATTGGTTGCTTTGTTTGCCTATTTTGAAGCCGCCAATTTTCATGGCTCCAAAATCATAGAGGAAAAATTGCATTCCTATAGGTATATTTCCACCTTGGTGTGGGCTATCCTGAGTAATTAATAAACGGGTTTCCGTCATTTTATTTTCTTTTGTCATTTGTGCAAGGGAGTAGCGGGTTACCAACCCCCCATACTAATCCCCATTACAACATTTTGTTCCCTCACACCAGCTGCGTTATTTACTTTATTTGCATTTACCCAATTTAAAACATTTTCAAACATTCTTGCGTTATTAGGAATGGCATCCATAGTATAATAATCTACAAAAATTAAATCATAACCTGCTATATCATCTAAGTTTGCATTAAGATCATAACTTGAAGGAGGAGTCGTTAATTTATCCCACTCCTTTATTAATTTATTTACATCATAATTTTCTTTTGCCAAATCTGGTGCTACATCATGTATATCATATCCTTCAACAACAATAAATGGTTTTACTATTTTATTATGTAAAGGTCCCGCAGGTCTTTTTGCACTGTAACGAATATAAACTTTACTGAACTGGTTATTACCTGTTTGTATTGTATAAGCAGGATTATCTAGTCCATTTTGATCAAACACGGAATAACGTGACGCAGATACATTTAATGTTTCATTTATTTGCACATATTGTTGGCTTGTGCTATAAAAAATATTGCCATTGCTGCAGTGCACTTTAATATTAAATTTTTTATCACCACTGCTATCGGCGTAATATTTAGTAATGCTACCATTTGTTATTATTTCATTATAGCCTTGCCCGTCTAAAAAATCTATCCAAACCTGGGTTATATTTTGATTGCTGTTTGTAAAAAACAATGTTGGGTTAAACGTTAAACTTATAGCCCCTTTTATTTTACTAACTGTTTCAGTGGGTACCGCTGCAAAAGCCTGATTGAAAATATATTTAAAACTAACCCGATCATTTCGAGCAGGGTTATAAGTAGCATCAAACAATTGATTATTTTGTATAGTAAAATAACCATTGTTTACTGCATTTTCATTTAAAGTGCTATACTGTGCCGTTAAAAATATTAAAGGGGTAGCTGTGTTTAAGGGTGCGGCATCAATTAATGCATTTACGCTATCAATACTAATCATTGTAGGTGCGTTTGTATAAATACGAGCAGTAGCAATATCATTATACAAAAAATTAAAACCTGTTTTGTTTGTAATAAAATTGCTATCACTTAAAACGCCATTATATAATCTTTTTTCTACAAAGTCTCCACCATATTCACTTAAATAGCCGCTTGGTATTTGGCTTTTGTCAATGTTGGAAAAGATACTATTTAATTGAGCTTGCACGGCGGCTTCGCTATTTTGCGCAAATATTTGCATGCTTAGTAGTGTTACTACTAAGACTAGTATAATTTGTTTCATATTTTTTGTTTTAAGTTTTATAATTTGGCATCGAACCTGCCTTCACTAATATTTATCGTCTCACAACCATTCTTTTTGATAGTAAATTCAAAACGGCCTGAAATTATTCCGTTTATTAAATCAATTTTTTCAACCTTTATAAAACCCGTTCTAATTAAGGTCGTATCATTCCCAAAAAAAGTTGTACAATTTGAATTTTGTTCTTTATAATTCCAATATGTAATTCCTATAGTAGAAGAAGTATTTCCTATGTTATAGGTTTTAACAGAAGTAAAATTATCTACACCAAATCCAATATACATATCATAAGACTGCGCAGGGCTTGTTAAATCTGCCTTTATTGAAAACGTACCTCCATTGGAATTATCGTAATAAGACCTAAATGCTGGTGTACATAAATATTTACACCCATTGTCAGGAATAAATGATTTTCCATTAACTAGACAACCAAAAGTGTTCGCACCTGTTTGTGTAGCAGCGGGTAGTTTATCAAGTTCGCTAATTGCTTTGTCTTTTTTGCAGGCTGCAAAAATATTTGCACATGCAATAATTATTATGAGCAGTTTAAAAATTTTCATTTTTATAAATTTTAATTAAATAAATAAGTTTATAATTTTTTACCGCATAGGTGGCAAAGTGGTAATGCTAAATATAGTATTGCGTATGCTGTGGCTTATATCAGCATCGGTTCTATTTCCTTTTATTTGGCGGG
>JANXXM010000124.1 GCA_025350645.1 Ferruginibacter sp. | reverse complement strand
CCCTTTTTATTTATCGTAATAACACCAACTTTATTGCTGACAAGTTGCTCTCCAGCAGAGCTTACTTCCTCTTAGAGTTGGCAAACGCAATTAAAGGGTTTTAAACTAAAAAGCCACCAACTATATTTCAGTACATTACCTTTAAATTAAATGAGGGGATTTACTCCTCATAGTTATAGATAAATATTCTGCCATCGCAAAAATGACAATAAATTTAAAACAATATTAGCCAGATGAATTTATCTATTCGCACATTTATTGAATTTCTTTAAACACTACATGCGGCACTCTCCGGTTTTGTACTGTTATGTAAAATTTACTTAAAAAAAACCGGTGGTCATTGTAACAAATTTAAAACAGACGCTAATTTTGCTGATGTAAAAACACGAGCAAAGTGTAATGCTACGAATATAAAACTGTAACATTAATATAAATTAAAAAAAGCGAAGTTGCAAAACTTCGTTTTTTTTTGCAAAACTACACTGCTACATCTGCCATGTCTGGTATATCGGCAGCTTTGTACTCTCCAGCATCCAGCTTTTTTTTGGTAGCTTCAAATGCATTTAAGGTTATATCTACATCATCAAAACTATGAGATGCTGTAGGTATAAGCCTGTAAATAATATCACCTTTTGGTATTACCGGGTATACTACAATACTGCAAAAAATATGATAGTTTTCTCTTAAGTCCATTACCATTTGGGTAGCTTCCGGCACGCCACCTTTCATATAAATAGGCGTTACAGGGCTATTGGTATTGCCTATATCAAACCCTCTTTCTTTAAGCCCTGTTTGCAGCCGCTCTACATTTGCCCACAGCTTTTCTCTAAGCTCCGGCATGGTAAGTACCATTTGCATTCTTTTAAGCATTCCCTCTACAATGAGTAGTGGCAGGCTTTTTGCAAAAATTTGAGAGCGGGTATTATAACGCAGGTATTTTATAACTGCTTTTGGCCCGCTTATAAAGGCGCCAATGCTGCCCATGCTTTTTACAAAAGTGCTAAAGTATAAATCTATTTCGGGTTGCACGCCTTGTGCCTCATCTGCACCTGCACCGGTAGGCCCCATGTAACCAAACCCATGCGCATCATCTATCAAAATCCTAAAATCATATTTCTTTTTTAGGGCAACTATTTCTTTTAATACACCCTGCTCGCCATCCATACCAAATACACCTTCTGTTATTACCAAAATACCACCGCCCAATTTTGCAGCATAGTCAGTAGCTCTTTGCAATTGCTTTTCGCAATCTGCTACATCATTATGTTTAAAAGCATACCGGTGGCCCATGTGCAGCCGTATACCATCTACAATACAGGCATGTGCTTCCGCATCATATACAATTACATCCCTTCTATTTACCAATGCATCTATACAACTCATTATACCCTGGTAGCCAAAGTTTAGCAGCATCGTATCTTCCCTGCTCACAAATTTGCTTATAACATTTTCCAGTTCTTCATGCTTGGCAGTATTGCCGCTCATCATCCTTGCACCCATGGGGTTTCCCATACCATAAGCCACCGCTGCATCCGCATCTGCCTTGCGCACATCCGGGTGGTTTACCAGGCCAAGATAATTGTTCAAACTCCAAACGGTCATTTCTTTGCCACGAAACTGCATTTTTGGCCCCAGTTCTCCTTCTAGTTTTGGAAAGGTAAAATAACCATGTGCTCTATCCATGTGCTGACCTATAGGCCCGCCATCTTTCACTAATTTTTCAAAAACGTCTGCCATAAAACGAATGTATATTTTTTGTTTATAATGCTTATTTTATGCTGCAAAACTACATAATTACAGGCAGTTTACCATTTGTTAACTTTAAGCATTTTTGGGGCTCCGTTCATTTACTCATTACCAGGCTTTTGTTCCGGCTGCTACGGGCTTCGCTTTGCTACGGCCCTGCCAAATGCGCAGGGCTAAACCCTCCACATCCGGCAGCCATTCCGCTTTTGTTTTTCAATAGAGCAATGGCAAAAATGTTTAAATGAAACGGAGGATATTTTTTATTCATTGTTTGGGTTGCGTGCAAAAAATGATATCATTAAAAACTTACTGTAAAGCATTTTATAAAATAATTCTTTTAAAAAAAAACCCCATTTTACTTTGCAAAATACCCCTGTATCCAAAAGATTTTTTTGCCGCTTATCTCCTGCTTATTTTCAGTTTTAAATTTGATGCCTTTTCATTTGCAGCTTTAAAATCAGGGTCTAATAAAATGGCTTTGTCTAAATATTGTATAGCCTGGCTCTTGTATTTTTTTGCCTGGTGCTGGTTCGCCCATGCCCAGTAAGTAAAACTCATTATTTTGTTATTAGCATAATTTTTATCTAGTTCATATTTTTTTATGATTGCAGTAAAATCATGCTTTGCATATTTTCTTTTTGCAAAAAAGAACCAGGGCAAATTTTCTGCTACGCTGCCTCTCAAAAACTCCGGTAAATAACTTACCGCTGCATAATTTTTTATGGCCTCATTAAACAATACAAATGCCTGCCCCAGGTATTTTAATTTCTTTGTTTCTGCACTTACCAGAGACAAAGCAGATGCCCTGTAAGATGCAATAAATGGCATTAAAGCAACAGTAGTTTCCTGCTGTAAAAACATTTCGTTCAGTATATCAAAACTTTTTTGTGCATACCCCTTGTATACTGTCTTTACCAGAAAATAAAAATGTAATGCAATTTCATGGCAAATGATGCCCAGCCGCAATTTATTTATTTCGTTTGGCTCATGGGTAAAAGCATTTTCAACCGCCACAAGCTTGGTTTTTAAGATGCTGGTATCTGTTATTTCCATTACATCATCCAGTTGATGTTCTACAGATTGTATAGCTGTAAGGGTTAGCTGTGCAGTTGCATAGTTTGTGTTTGTCATTGCAATAAAAATTAGTGTGATTAATTTAAGTTTCATTATTATGTTTTTAATGAAACAAAATTGCATCGATGCCAAACAAATAACGATGACTTAAGTTAAGACTTTTGTCTTTGCAAAATTCTTTTTCGTATACGGCTGAGGCTTTCGGCACTTATTCCCAAAAAGTTTGCGATATATTTTTGCGGTATTCGCTGAAAAATATCTGTTTGTTTTTGAATAAGATCTGTAAATCTTTCTTCCGGCTTATTTGCAGAGAGAGACATGGCAATTTCAGTAGCTCTTTGCGCTACCTTTTCTGCCATTAAGCGCCCAAAACTTTCATAATTTTTATTGATATTATATAGTTGTAACAGATCTGGTTTTCGAATTAAAAAAACGGTAGTAGCTTCCATTGCCTGCAGGTTCATTATACAGGCCGTGTTGTTATTAAAACTTTGAAAGTCTGTTACCCACGTATTTTCAAATGAAATATCACAGGTTCTTTCTACACCGTCTTTTATATGAAAATGCCTTACACAACCGCTTGAAATAAATGCGATAAAATTACAAACAGTATGCTGTGTTAGCAGACTTTCTTTATTTTTAAGGATAACTATTTCAAAATATTCATCTATTAAATCCAGTTCAGCATCAGTAAAAGGTACATGGGCATTGCAGTATGTTTTTAGTTTTTCAAACATTTGATAAATATCAATAATAATTGTGGATATGGTTACAAAATAATTATACCGCTTTCTAAGGTAGCATGCAATAAAAGTACATCACAAAGTGAGAAAAAATATAACCTTTGATTTTACTACATTTGCTGCTATGCAAAATATATGGTTTAAAGATTGGTTTAATTCTCCGTATTACCACCAGTTGTATGCCAACAGGGATGAAGTGGAGGCTGCAGCTTTTATTAATAAACTTATAGAAAAATTATCGCCTGTGGCCAATGCTCGAATGCTGGATGTGGCATGCGGTAAAGGACGCCACTCTATGCAGCTTGCTGCGCATGGATTTGATGTAACGGGTATAGACCTAAGTAAAGAAAGCATTAAAGAAGCTTTGAAAAGTGAAGGGGGAAAACTTCATTTTTTTGAGCATGATATGCGTCTGCCTTTTTGGATAAATTATTTTGATGTGGCATTTAATTTTTTTACTAGTTTCGGTTACTTTGAAACACAGCGGGAGCATGATAATGCTATACGAACCATTGCAGGTGCTTTAAAACCTGGTGGCAGATTTGTGATGGATTTTTTAAATGTAAAAGCAACTGCATCAGGTGTAACTGAACTCAAAAAAACGATTGAAAAAACTACTTATAACATCAGCAAATGGACAGACGAAAATTATTTTTATAAAAAAATAATTGTGGAAGATGCCACACTATCTTCTCCATTGCAATACACAGAAAAGGTAGCTAGGTTTTCTTTAAAAGATTTTACAAGAATGTTTGAAACGCAAGGCCTGCACATTAAAGAAATTTATGGTGATTATAATTTCGGGGAATTTATTTTGACAAGTTCGCCCAGGTTAATATTAATAGCGGAGAAGACAAACTAAAGGAATCTCCTGGTGTAAATCCTTTCAAGTTGCTTACTTTTTTTTAATCATTGCTGCAAAAATTTTTCTTGCTTCCTGTTCTTCTTCTGCTTCAAAAGCTTCTTTGGGAATAATAAAAAAAGATCGTGGATTAAAATATAAATGAAAGAAAAAAGGACTCTCCATCCAGGTGCTGAAACTGCTCCAATCCCATCCTTTATGGCCACGAATATTTTCTATTGCAAATTGTTCTTTACCCAATACTGCAGTAAAAGAATCTTTAAAGGTGGCAGATTGCCTGTATATGATATTGGGCAGCACAAACCAAAATAATATCATTAAAAAAAACCAGAGCGTTGAGCTTATTAAAAATGCCAGCGGGCTTATTTTTTTAAAGAAAAAAAGTGCCGCAGATACCATGGCAAATAAATTTACCACTACCATCATCACCTTTATTTCTGGCCTGCTTATAAAATGATAACGAAGTGCCTGTATTACTTTTGGTTTATTATAGGTAAATGCATTTGATGTCATGCAGCAAAGATAATTCTTAAAACATCAATGCTAAAATGGTTTAAGAAAAAGTGCAGTCATACTCTTATTAATATAGCATCTTGCTATAGTTAATGGCATGGCGTGTTCATCTTTACAATTGGTGCTATTTATTTTTACCGGCTTTAAATCCCCTAATTGCATAAAAAAGTATATAGAGATAACAAGGTACCATCAGTAATAAAAATACAAGTTGAAAATTGTAATGTTCTTTTAAACTGGCAAATGCTTTAGGAATAATAGCGCCGCCGCAAATGCCCATTATTAAAATAGCAGAACCTTTTTCGGTAAATTTACCCAGCCCGCTTATTGCCAGGGGGAAAATAGCAGGCCACATTAATGCATTGGCCAAACCCAGGGCAGCCACAAAAGCAACCGATACATAACCAGTGCTGGCATAAGCTGCAGCGGTAAAAATAATACCCAGTAAGGCTGATATTTTTAATGCCGTTTGCTGCGATATATATTTTGGTATGGCTACTAAACCAATAATGTAACCCAACAGCATTGCACCAAGAGTATAAGAGGTAAAATATTTTGTTTCGTCTGTAGGAATATTAAACCCTTTGCCATAAGTACCAATAGCATCGCCAGCCATAACTTCTACGCCTACATACACGAATATGCAAAGTGCACCCAGCAGCAAATGCGGAAACTGTAGTACACTTGTTTTTACTCCAGCACCTGCTGTGTTATTTTGCTGCATATTTACTTCCGATGCTTTTACCTCCGGCAACGATGAACGCATTACCCAAAATGCAACCAGCACTAGTATTACTGCCATTATTAAATAGGGTGTATATACTTTGGCTGCAAACTCATTTAGTATTGCATCTTTTGTATTTTGGTCGGTTGCAATAGTTACTCTGTCTTCTAATTTATTTATTCCTTTTAAAACAAATGCACTTAAAATAATAGGGCTTAATATGCCTGCAATTTTATTACAAATACCCACAATACTTATGCGCTGTGCAGCACTTTCTATTGGCCCGATTATGCTAATATATGGGTTGGATGCTGTTTGCAATAATGACAATCCAGAACCTATTGTAAATAAACCTACCAGCGACATGGGGTAGTTTCTGTGCGTAGCAAACTGCCCAAATATAAATGTACCCACTGCCATTACCAGCAGGCCTAACGCCATTCCCCGTTTCATCCCTGTTTTTTCTAATATCCATGAGGAAGGTAGTGCAAGAAAAAAATAAGCCATATAAAAAGCAGTGGTTACTAAAAATGCTTTAGAGTCAGTATCCAGCCCGAAGGCAAGTTTTACATAAGTGATCAATGGTCCGTTGAGCCAGGTAACAAAACCAAATACAAAAAATAAAATACCGATGATAACAATCGCATACGTGTTGTTTTGTTTTTGCTGCATACCAAGCTTTTTAGTTTTGAAGAGACAAAATAGCGAAATGTTTTTGGTTCCATCACCCGCCTGTTCGATCAAACGATTGCGTTATTTTAAATGCTATCAAACGTTTGCGTATAAAATAATTTAAATAAAAATAGTAAGTTTAGGATACATTATTAAACAAAATGCAACATGACAAACTTTATAGACAGGCGAAATTTTATTAAAAATACAGCCATAGCCGGGGCGGGTTTTACATTGCTGCCTGGGGCTGCATATACATTTGAAAACAACAAAGAAAAAAAAGTGCGAATTGGCATTATAGCAGTGGGTTTGCGTGGCCAGTTGCACCTCGAAGAAATGCTAAAGAGAGACGATGTGAAGGTAACTGCCATGGCTGACCCTGATAAAATGATGATAAATATGGCGCTTGCACTCGTAAAAAAATATGGTAAAAAAGCACCTGCAGTGTACAGCAATGGCGATAATGATTATAAAAATTTATTGAAAAGAGATGATGTAGATGCAGTGTTTATAGCATCTCCATGGGAGTGGCATGCACCTCAGGCAATTGATGCAATGAAGGCAGGAAAAATAGTAGGGATGGAAGTTTGTGGCGCAATGAAGCTACAGGATTGCTGGGATATTGTAAATACACACGAGCAAACAAAAGTACCCATAATGCCTTTGGAAAATGTATGTTACCGCAGGGATATTATGGCCGTACACAGTATGGTAAAAAAAGGATTGTTTGGAGAAATACTTCACCTGCAAGGCGGCTACCAGCATGACTTACGGGGCGTATTATTTAATGATGGTATTACTCCTTACAACAGCGGTGCGGAGTTTGGTGCAAAAGGATACAGCGAAGCAAAGTGGCGTACGATGCATTATTTAAATCGCAACTGCGAAAATTATCCTACACATGGTTTAGGTCCGGTGAGTACTATGATTGACATTAACAGGGGCAATCGTTTAACAGCCTTATCTTCCATTGCCACAAAAGCAAAGGGGCTGAACCGCTATATAAAAAATCACCCAAAAGGCGGAGAAAACCATCCCAATTCTAATACCAATTTTAAACAGGGAGATATTGTAACTACACAATTACAAACTGCCAATGGAGAAACGATAGTGCTTACACTGGATACTTGCTCCCCACGCCCATACAACCTGGGTTTTAGAGTACAGGGTACTGCTGGTATTTGGCAGGATCATCATGAAGGAGAATTTGACAAAGGAATGCTTCACCTGGATAACATTAGTGAAAAACATACCTGGGATAATCCGCAAAAGTTACTGCAGGATAATGACCATAAGCTCTGGAAAAAATTTGAAGTATCGGCCAAAGAATCCGGCCATGGCGGGATGGATTTTTTTGTGGACAATGCATTTATAGAATGCATAAAACGCAAAGCAGATTTCCCTTTAGATGCGTACGATCTTGCCACATGGTATGCTATTACACCACTAAGCGAAACCTCCATTGCTGAAGGTGGCACCCTGCAAAAAATACCCGATTTTACCAAGGGTAAATGGGAAGAACGCAAACCAGTTTTTGGATTACTTGAGGAATATTAAAAAATACTTAACTAATTCAAAACCCTTTTTGTTTATTCGCTTTAATTGCAAAAGCATCACAGTATTGTGGTGTTTTTTTATGCAAAAAAGCAATAGGTAATCAGATTTTCTAAATAAGGTAAATGTATTAATAAAATTTAATCAAAAGAGCATTTTAATCTTCACCTCTTTCATTTTTTTTATTAGGTAATAAACCGGATTTTTCATATAATTTTTTACGAAATAGGAAAGTAGTTTTCATTAGCAAGTCATAGTATTTAAATGGTTTTCTTTTGCTGTAAGTTTTTGTAACAATACCACCTGGTTGTTTGCTCTTACAAAATTTTGCGCAGCATATTTTGCGCCGTAGTAAACATCGTTGTTTAAAAAATCGGTTAAAAAACGAAGCGCTTGCATGTATATCATAAACTTACCCGCATATACAAAATGTTTTTTTTCTGCACTGGTAAGTTGGTCATTCATTTCGCTCAAATAGCCGTCTGCAATGGCTTTAAAATAATCTTCTCTTATTTCTATTTTCCCAAAATCTTTTTCTTCTTCACTCACGGGGGATAAATACGTTCGCATCATATCTCCTACATCGCTTATAAAATAGCCTGGCATTACTGTATCTAAATCTATTACACAAAGACCCTGCATATTTTCATTAAAGAGAACATTGCTTATTTTAGTATCGTGATGTGTAACCCTTTTTTTAAAATTAGTGCCAGTGCAAATATTTTCAAAAGTAGTGGCGATGCTCCGTTGCTTTTTTAAATATTTTATAATGCTTTCACACTGATTTATCCTTTTGGTATTACCGTTTTTGATGGCCAGCTCAAATTGCAAATAGCGTAAAGAAAGATTATGAAAATCTGGGAGGGTTATATGTAGTTTTTCAGCAGAAAAGCCAGAAAGTAATCTGGTGAAACAGCCAAATTGTTTTGCAGCTTCGTATGCTTCCGATGGACTGCTCACCACATCTACAGTATGCGATTGCTTCACAAAGGGGAACAAGCGAAAATAGCCTTGCCCCGCTATATGTACGAATTCTTTTTTAGTGTTCGTTAGCTCTGGTAAAACAAATAAATACTGAGGATAGTGTATAGAAAGATAATTGCCAATGGCAGTTATATTTTCTGAAATATCCGCAGGTATTTTAAAAATATTATCATTGATGCGCTGAAGTATAAATTTATTTTTACCGGACTCAACTATCCATGTATGATTTATTAATCCGTTACCGAATGCTGTTATTACAGATGAACTTTCTTTAAGCCCATATTCTTCTAAAACATTTTGTAGCATACGCTGGTTTAGTAATTGATAAAAATATAAATGTAGAACATGCATATTATTTTACATTGTGCAAACGCTTGCGGATAAAATAATATAATTAGCTTAATCAAACAAATAATAAAAAAGAAATAATGTAAAACAGCTTGCTACTATTTTGCAATTAAGAGGTATTTGCTAAACCTATAAACCTTCTAAATTCTTTTGTTTTATTTTAAAAAATAATACCATTGCTAAACAGTTATATATTTTCGTTTTATAGAAAATATTTTTGTTATTGCTATTTATTATGCACCATTAACTGTGATTCTAAAATTATCTTATAATAAGCAGCATTGCCGTTTTCTGCTAAAGCATTGTTTTTCTGGCTGAGTAAATCAATTAATGTTTCTGTAGCTTTTTGCCCCTGCAGGTAAGGAAATTGCTCTACAGAAGCGAGCGGGGGATAGGCAGTGTAATTAGTGAGTGGCAGGTTTGCATAGCTTACAAAACAAATGTCTTTATTTATTTTAAATTTCATTTTTTGTGCCTGTTGTACTGCATCCAGTGCCACGTAATCATTAAAGGTTACAATGGCTGTGGGCCTGCGTTTGCCGGTAAGTAATTTTTCTGTAGCGGCACATACACTTTCTTTAGTAAGGTCACAATTCAATACCAGAGAAGGGTCATATTTAAGGCGGCTTTTCGTCATGGCCAATATATATCCTTCCAGCCTTTCTTTGGTGGCAGGCAGTTTTTCCGGGCCGTTTATCATACCTATAATTCTATGACCTTTTGCAAATAAAAAATTGATCGCCTGCACGGTTCCGTTTATCATGTTACAGGCTACATAATGTATGTTTGGAATTTTAGGAATACGATCAAAAAAAACTATTGGAATGCTATAGCGCTGCAGTGCTTCAAAGTGTTCGTAGTTGGTTGTATTTTTAGAAATAGAAATCAACAGCCCGTCTACCCGGTGTTTTTTCATGGTGTCAATTAACTGTTTTTCTTTTTCTACACTATCATGAGACTGGCCCATTAAAACTGTGTAGTTGGATTTGTGCGCTGCATCTTCAATACCACTAATGGCAGATGAAAAAAAAGCTTCGCTTAGCTCTGGTAAAATAACACCAATGGTAAATGTTTTTCCCTGTTGAAAAAAAATAGCAGTCTGGTTGGGCTCATACTGTATTTGCCTTGCCAGTTCCTGCACCCTCGTTTTGGTACGCAGGCCAATGCTCTTATGGTCGTGCAGTGCACGGGATACAGTTGAAATGGAAATATTTAACTGTGTGGCAATTTCTTTAAGTGTGGGCAAATTATTTTTCATGCAATTAAACAAAATGTAAGTTATATAATTTGTGCAAACGTTTGTCTTATTATTACAATCGTTTGATTTGCGTTTGTGTAATTGCGCAAATTTGCAAAGTGAATTAGTATAGCTAATTTACCATTTTATGCCTCAAGCCAATCACAATGCCACTTCTGCACGATTACTTTCATTAGATGTAATGAGAGGACTAATTATGCTATTGCTTGCGGGTGAAAGTTGTTTATTGTATGAGCACTTGCTCATAATACAACCAGAAGGAAAATGGATACAACAATTTTTTCATGAGCCCTGGCACGGATTGCGTTTCTGGGATTTGGTACAACCCGCATTCATGACAATGGCCGGCGCCGCATTGTACATTTCTTTTTATTACAAAACAGAAAAGAATATTACCTGGAAGCAAAACTTGAAACATATTTTTATCCGTTGTATAAAATTATTTATTTGTGGTACCGCCTTGCATTGTGTGTATGCAGGCAGGCTGGTGTGGGAGCTTTGGAATGTGCTTACACAATTATCCGTAACAACAATAATTGCTTATAGTATCATCAAAAAACCAGTTTGGTGTCAGCTTAGTTTTTCTGTAGCATTACTCTTGCTTACGGAGCTGCTGTACCGCTTTGTACTAATGCAAGGTTACGAACATCCTTTTGTAAGCGGTCATAATTTTGGTAACTGGATGGATGTAGTTTTGATGCATAAAATAAATACAGATGGCTGGGTGGCCATTAATATTATTCCTACTGCGGCGCATACCATTTGGGGAGTGCTGGCGGGCAAATTACTCATAAGCAAAAAAACACCGCAGTATAAAATAAAAGTATTGTTGCTTGCTGCTGCAGCCTGTTTAATATTGGGCTACGGTTTAGATCTTATAAATGTTACACCCATTATTAAACGCATAAGTACTTCTTCATTTGTATTTGCATCTGCTGGCTGGGTTTTTATTATCCTTGCTTTTTTATATTGGTTAACAGATGTAAAAGGTTACCGAAAATATGCCTGGGTATTTCTAGTAACCGGTATGAATGCTATTTTTATTTATCTCTTTTTTGAAACAGTGGGTAGCCAGTGGCTTAATAAAACTGTTGCTATTTTTGTAAAAGGTGCCTTTAATTTTACTGCAATAAATGATGATATTATAAAAGTATTGAGTTCATCGGTTACTTTGTTTGCAGAATGGTATTTATGTTATTGGTTGTATAAAAAGAAAATATTTTTTAAATTATAATGAAGAAAATTAATATTGTTTTTGTACTGCTGCTATGTGCGGTATTACACATAACTGCACAGCAGGTAAAAATGAGTTACAAAGAAAGTGATGAAGATTTTATAAATCCGGAAAGGGGCTTTTATATTCCCATAGGTACTACTGCCAGTAATTTTAAATTACTGGATGAAAAAATATTAAAAACCTACCATAGCCAGCCCCAGCAGTTATCTGGTGCTACATACAAAATAAATATATCCTTAATTTACCGGGCTTATGAGCTGGATACTTTTAAAAATAAACCGCTCTCTGCTGCTTTTCTTAATAACCTGCAAAAAGATTTTGATGCGGTGCGGGGAGCTGGTTTAAAAATGATTTTACGTTTTGCGTATATCAATACTACCCATGGCGGCAATTGCAATGATGAATATAAAATTTGCCCTCCTTATGGCGATGCACCTGTAGCAATAGTACTCCAACATGTAGCGCAATTAAAACCCTTGCTGCAAAAAAATGCGGATGTAATTGCAGTGATGCAACAAGGCTTTATAGGCATTTGGGGAGAAAATTATTTTACAGATTATTTTGGCTGTGCTACTAACGAGGGTACAGGTGTAATTGAAGACAGCAGCTGGCTGCAGCGCAATATATTTTTAAAGGCACTGCTGGATGCATTGCCAAAAAACAGGATGGTGCAGGTGCGTACGCCACAAATTAAACAACGATTTGTATACGGGCCGGGAGCAGCAGTAAATTCTTTGCCTTTGCAACTAAAAGAAACTTTTTCAGCAGCAAATAAAGCCAGGATAGGATTTCACAATGATTGCTTTTTAGCATCTGAAGATGATTACGGTACGTTTTATAACTATGGAAACTCCACTACCAAAAGAGATACTGCCAATAAACAATTGCGAAAATATTTTGAAGCCGATAGTAAATATGTAGCCGTGGGTGGGGAAACCTGTGACGATGCTTTTAGCCCGCAAAATGATTGTGCACCTAATGGTTATGCACAAATTGAAATGGCGGCCATGCATTACAGTTATTTAAATGCTGCTTATAATAATGATGTAAACAATGATTGGGATTCGCTGGGCTGTATGAAAACGATTAAACAAAAACTGGGTTATCGCTTCGTTTTGAAAAGCGCTTCTCTTCCACAAAATATACAGAAAGGAAAATTATTTTTTGTGCAGTTGCAGTTGCAAAATAAAGGATATGCTACCCCCTTTAATCCAAGGACTGTGCAGCTTATTTTGCGTAACAGGCAAACAGGAAAAATATTTTCATTCGCTTTTAAAACACAAATACAAAAATGGTTTACTGGTAAAATACAAATTGCTCAATCTTTTTCTTTACCGAGTGTTATACCTGATGGTAAATATGAAATACTTTTTAGCTTACCGGATGAATATCAATCTTTAAAAAATAACCCTGCATACAGTATTCGTTTAGCTAATGAAAATATGTGGGAAGAAAGCACAGGGTATAACAAACTTAATTATATAGTTACGCTAAAGTAACTGACAAATACCTTTAAAAAATAAAGCTGCAACCGTAAAAACTAGTTGCTTTTTAAAAAAATTTTACGCAAGCGTTTGCTCATCCTAAACAAGCGTTTGCATAATTACAACACAGTATTTGCAAGGGTTTAGGGTACGGTTTATGCGAAGCCGGAGCCAGAATTTTATAAACTTTTTTAACTTAAAACTTTTGCTATGAAAAAAAAATTTGTACAATTATTGTTTATCGCAATAATTTTTTCGGTATCTGCCTGTGCACAGGTGTATGTAGCTGTTACTGGTAGTGATGTAACGGGTAATGGTAGCAGTACAAGCCCTTATAAAACTATTGTAAAAGGCGTGCAGGCTGCTGCATCTGGCGCTACAGTATTTATATCGCCAGGCACATACAATGAAGTAAGCGAAATTTTTGTGGGCAAACCGCTTACCATTAAAAAAAATGGAACAGGAGAAGTAATTGTAGATGCCACCGTCCGTGGTACCAGTGCAGGAAAATATATGATTGCCATTGTAAACACTAGCAATGTTACTATAGATGGAATTACGTTTGCAAATAATATCGGTAACGGCAGCAAAGGTGCATGGATACTAAGTAATAGCACCCTGGGTACCAGAAATAATAACGTTATAAAAAACTGTTCGTTTGAAAACATTGGCTGGATAAGTAATAACCTTAGCACAGTACCGCCAAACAATACTTATGCAGCAAGTGCTATAAAAATAGAAGGACAAACTGCTACTGCAATTACCAATGTAACCCTGCTTAATAATAATGTAGAAAACTGTGCTACCGGCTGGGGCGAAGCGGTAACCATTACAGGAAACGTAGATGGTTTTACTGTAAAAGGAAACTTCGTTTTTAATATTGCCAATATCGGTATTGTGGCAGCAGGAAATTATTTTACCGGCGCACCTACTAATGTAAACCAGGCACGTAATGGATTAATTACAGGAAATGAAGTGTATAATTGTATGAGTGCAATTGCAAATAGTGCTGGTATTTATTTAGATGGTGCAGTAAACTGCAAAGTAGAAAAAAATGAAGTGTACAATTGTGGTGTAGGTATATCCATTGGTGGGGAGCAGCCGCTGGGAGCCGGAGCCACAGTGCCGGGCGGCCACATCCTTAATAATAATGAGGTATATAATAATGTAATAGCGGGCATAATTGCAGGTACAAATAATGCAACAAATGCAATAGTGAATACAAAGATTTTTAATAATACTTTTTATAAAAACAGAACAGGTGCTGTTGTAAACGGTATTACAACAGTAGGTGGTTTACCCCTTACAACTATTGCCGATAATTTTGGTGGAGAGGTAGAATTGCAAAACAGCAACGGCATCACTTTTAAAAATAATATTGTTTATGCTTCAAATAACAAAAAAGTATTTGTAGCATTATATGGCTATACCGTTTCTAATTATGTATCGGATTATAATTTATTTTACAGAGAAGTTGATACCAGTTTTATGTTTGACAGAGGGTCAGTTTCTTTTAATGGAATAACCGGTACTGCTGCTTATGCTACACTTGCAGCTTTTAAAGCAGGCACCTCACAAGATCTTAATTCGTTTGTAGCAAACCCTGGTTTTGTAAATGCTGCACTGTTCGATTTTTATCTTATGGCTGCATCATCCGCAAAAAACAAAGCAGATGTAGTGTACAGTACAACTAACTCCGGCACTACAGATTTTGGGTACAACACCCGCAAAAGAGATGGAAGGGTAGACATTGGTTGCCTGGAATACCAGGTGGGTACTTCTGATAAAAATATGATCACCATTGAGGACGAAGAAATAGTAAAAGAAAAGATAGCAGTGTTTAAGATTTATCCTAACCCGGCTACAGATATAGTACAGATAAATTTTGGTAAAAAAATAGTAAACGGAAATATTATGCTGATAGATAATGCTGGAAGATTATTGCTTAACCGCAGCATCAACGATGCTTTCACCGATAAAATAGATATTAAAAAGCTACATCTAAAAAACCAGTTGCTGGTTGTAAAAATTACAGATGGTAATACTATCAGCAATTATAAACTTATTGTAAAATAAATTGAGAAGAACCCGCAGATTGCTAATAAATGCGCATTATAATTTTTGCTCATAATTTTAAATGTTTTTAAAATGAGGCTGTCTCAAAATTTTGAGATTGCCTCATTTATCATTTAACCTGCAATATTTTTCAGTTACAATTTTGTGTAGCATTAATGTACCGGTTATTTACAATATCATATTCCTCATTCATTATTAACGGGTATTACAACACATAAATTTTTAGCAATATTTTTTTAATTCTCTACTAAAACATAATCTTGTTTTAGTCCTTTTTTTTATTTATAAATTATAAAAATGCTATAAACATCAGCCTGCTATTAATTTAAAAAAAAGTTATGCAAGCGTTTGCACACTAAAAACAAGCGTTTGCGTAAGCAAATCATTTCATTCTGTAAATACCGCTACATTTTATTTCAAAAAAATACACCACATTTAGGATATCAAAATTGAGTTATTCATTACCAAAAACCAACACTGCATGATAACCAAATTATTAAATAAATTTTTCCCACTTTTTTTTTGCCTTACCATCTTTGCAAATATCGCATTTGCTCAAGATAATACGAAGGGTACGGTAACAGATGCTGATGGCAAACCATTGCCGGATATTACTGTAAAAGTAAAAGGCACAAAAAACGCCACCGCTACAAACAGCAACGGAAACTTTAGCATTGCAGCCCCTAAAATCGCTGTTCTCGTTTTTACTGCCGTTGGTTTTGTACCGCAGGAAGTTAATATAAGCGGCACAGGTAATATCTCTGTAAAACTTATAGCTAGCGATAAGGCACTGGATGAAGTTATAGTAGTGGGCTACGGTACTCAAAAAAAGCGTGACCTTACCGGTGCAGTATCTTCTGTAAAAACAAAAGACCTTGTTTTGTCATCCAGCCCGGAAATTGGAAGTATGCTAAAAGGAAAAGTTGCAGGCTTAACCGTAATACAAAACAGTGCACAACCCGGTGGTGGTTTAGATATTCTTATTCGTGGCAACGGCAACCCAGATAATAATGCTGCTAGTGGATTTATTTCTGCAAGAAATTTACCATTGTATGTGGTAGATGGTTTTCCTATTGACGAAATTCAACAACCCGGTAGTGGTGGTCGCTACGATGCAGGTTCGCAAAGCCCTTTAAATTTGTTTAACCCAAACGATATTGAATCTATAGAAGTATTAAAGGATGCAAGCTCCACAGCAATTTATGGTGCCAGAGCTGCAAACGGTGTAATTTTAATAACAACTAAGAAAGGAGCCGAAGGCGCACCGAAAGTAAGTTACTCCACCAATTATTCTATTCAAAAATATAAAAATCCTTTTGATGCTTTGCCGTTAAATGAATGGATGGATGTGCGCAACAAAGCGGGGCAGGAGCAATGGGAATTTAATAACAATGTTTTTCCTTACGGTACAAAAACGAGAGCAGAAGCAGAGGCAAATCCTGTAAACGGATTTTTATATAAAAATTTATATACACAAAATGCTATAAATAACGTGGGTAAGGGCACAGACTGGTTTAAGCTCGTAACCCGTGATGGTAGTACGCAACAGCACAACTTATCTATATCCGGCGGCAATAAATTTACCCGGTATTTTGTTTCAGGAAATTATTTTGATCAAAAGGGAATAGTAAAAAATTCGGATTTTAAACGCTATGCTTTGCGGGTAAATATAGACCAGGACATAAATAAATATTTTAAAACAGGTTTTAATATTACAGCCAGCCGGGTAGATAATAATAATACCCAACTGGGCGGAGACCAGTTTGAAAATTCTGGTATTATAAGAGCAGCCATACAACAGGGGCCGCATATAGAAGCAATAGATGATAATGGAGATTATCCGCTTAATCCGCAATTGGGTTTACAGCCAAACCCTGCATCGCTGCTTACTATAACAGATAAAGGAAGATTAGAAAGAATACTGGCTAATACTTTTGTAGATTTTATTCCCATCAAAAATCTTACTTTAAAATTAAAAGTAGGTATGGATAGAACTACAGCCAATAGAGGAAGCTATCTTCCAAAAGCTACATTGTTTGGTGCATTAGAAAAAGGAAGAGCTTTTTTATCCAATACCAATAATGATAATTATCTTATAGAGGGTACGATAAATTATACAAAATTATTTAGGGCTGTTCATAAAATAGATGTGCTCGTAGGTGCATCTAAACAAACTACTACCAACAGGTTTTCCAGTGCAGGTAGTACAGGCTATATAACAGATGCATTTTTATGGAATAACCTTGGCGCAGGTGCGGTACAATTACCCTCTTCTTCCGAAGCTTCTAAAAACGTTTTTGAATCCGTATTTGGCAGGTTAAATTATAATTACAAAAGTAAATATTATGCTACTTTTTCTATACGTACAGATGGTTCGAGTGTATTTGCTAAAAACAATAAATTCGGTACTTTTCCCTCCGCTGCAGTAGCCTGGAATGTAGCAGAAGAACCCTTTTTTAACCAATTTAATAAAGTAGTTTCTCAACTTAAAATAAGGTATGGTTATGGGCAGGCAGGTAATGCCTCCATACTTGGTACCAATGCGTTTGCGGCATATTCTGCTTTCCCTGGCTGGGTAGGGCCAAGCGATTTAATTTTACCTGCGGTTGCATTATCAAGATTAGCAAACGATGATCTTAAATGGCAAACCAATACGGGGTCTAATTTTGGAATTGACTTCGGATTATTCAATGGAAAAGTAGAAGGAACAGTAGAGATTTTTAATAACGTTATTTCAGATTTACTGGCAACAAAAAACTTAAATTTAATTCAGCCTGTAAATACCGTTATTTATAATGTGGGCAAAACACAAAGTAAAGGAATAGAAGTTTCTTTGAGCAGCAGAAATATTCAAACAAAAAATTTTCAATGGAGAACTACATTTAACTATTCTACTCATAAGGATACCTGGAAAGAAAGAGAGCCTAACTGGCTGCCGGCTGTGTATGAAAGTGAAAATGATCCTATAAGAGCCCGCTACAGCACAATTGCTGATGGTATATTACAAATAGGAGAAAAAAAACCTGCAGCCCAGCCATTACTTATACCAGGGCAAATAAAAATAAAAGACCTGGATGGATACCAAAGAGACGGTGCAGGAAACCCTGTGGCAGATGTTAATGGAAGATTTATAAGAACAGGCGTACCAGATGGAAAAATTGATGAAGCAGATACAAGACTTTTGGGTACTAGAGATCCCAAGTTTATGCTGGGATTCACCAATATAATTAATTACAAAAACTTTAGTTTAAACTTTGATTTTACCGGTCTCTTTGGTCGTAAAATAGTTGACCCTAATTATTTTTCTTACGGCATAGGTGCTGTGGGCTTGTATGAGCAGGGCTACAATGCATTAAGAACAGTAAAAGACAGATGGACACCTACCAATGCTTCTACAACCCATCCGAGTTCTTTTTGGGGATATTCTCCTTACGGTGTAGGTGATTTTTTTGAAGAAGATGCCTGGTTTTTAAGATTACAAAATGTATCATTAGGCTATAATATACCCACACGATTAGTAAAAAATGTTTTCTCTAATATTCGGGTACATGCAGATGCTCAAAACCTTTTTGTGATTACACCTTACAAAGGTGTAGATCCTGAAACTGATTCTTATACCGCTGCATATCCGTATATAAGAACATTTACTTTCGGCCTTAATTTCACCTTTTAATTTTATTATTAAAAAATAAGAAATGAAAAAAAATATAATTTTATTAGTTGCAATAATCATCACAGGTGCCAGTTGTAAAAAAGACCTGGTATCTGTAAATTACTCCGAAATAAATCCTGCTATTTTTCCAAAAACGGAAGAAGATTTAAAGTCAATGGTAAACGCAGCATACTATCCTTTAAGAGGAGCATACATTGGAGGTATACACTCTACATCAGAAAAAGGAGTGATGTACTTAGCTGATGCAACTACTGAAATATTGCATGGCGCTTATGGCGACCAAAATCTTGCCTCATTGCATAATTTCAAACAAACTGATGCAGGCTTCACACACTACTATGATGACTATTCTAAAAAAATAAGTGAGATGACCCTAACGATAGATTTAATAACAAAATCTACTTTAAGTGATGACTCAAAAAGAAAGGCAATTGCCGAAGTAAGGTGTGCAAGAGGAATAATGGCGTACACTTTATTTGATTTATATGGCCCTATTCCAATTGCACCTCTGGAAGTGTTAAAAAATCCTTTAGTGGAAGCACCACTTGCAAAATTAAGCAATGCAGAAATGGTAGCATTTATAAGTGCAGACCTTGCAGCGGCAGCGGCAGATTTACCTTCGCCTGCAGATGCAGAATATGGCAGGTTTAGTAAAGCACTGGCAAAAATGATAGACATACGGTTGAACTTGCATGAAAAAAACTGGACAAGGGTAAAAACTTTATGCGACGAAATAATTGCATACAACTCCTTTGTATTAGATCCTAACTATGTGGGTATGTGGGATCTTGAAGGTGCAAAAAACAGCAGGGAAGTAATTTGGGCAATACCATGTAACACCATCGGCACAAGCGAAAACCAGTGGCAGTTAATGGTGCTCCCACCGAATTATCCAGGCAAGGGTGGTTTTGGTACCATACAAAGCAAGTGGTGGTTTTACGACCGCTTTGAAACGGATGATCTCCGTAAAACAATGCTTATTACTCAATTTACCGGTACAGATGGAATAGTTTATAATAGAAGTAACCCGGGAACATATTTAAATTTTGGACCGCTGGCATTAAAAATAAATCCTGATGTAGCCCGCACTACAGGCTTAACAACGGTGGATATTATTATGTACAGGTATGCAGATGTGTTATTATCAAAAGCAGAAGCCATTGCAAAAGCAGCCTCTGCGCCAAATGCAGAAGCCATGGCTTTAGTAAATACGGTAAGAGCCAGAGCAGGTTTGCCCAATAAATTATTGGCAAATTTTAATACGCTGCAATTATTCAGTGACCTGGTTTTATTGGAAAGAAGCCACGAATTCTGGTGTGAGAATGGGCAGTATAGAGCTGATTTAATTCGCAATGGAAAATTTGTAACCCGGTGTGTGGAAACAGAACAATCTATTTATACAAATATTAATAAAGCAGTTTATCCTTTTTCTCTTAGAGCAATTTTAGATGGCAAAGGAAAGTTTATTCAAAACCCAGGGTATAATTAGAAATATTATTTTGTGATGTTGACAAAGATTTTTTATAATAAAAAAAAACAAATGAACAAAAGCACAAAAAATAATTCGGGAATTTTTTTATTGATATGCCTGTTGTTTCTGATGAGCTGCAAAAAAACAACGAGCACATTACCAGATCCTGTAATACCTGTAGATGGCCAGGTGTATGCATTGTCCACTGATGTTTTTCCAAACCCGGAGAGGGGCTTTGTGCACACTTACCCTGTATACTCCGAAGGTGCGCCTTTAAATGCAGCAACACTGGCTACATTAAAAGCTCAAAACATTACCATGGTACTGCGTTTTTTTTACCTGGAAAACTTTAAGACGACGGCAATAAATGCAGCGGAACTACAGCTTATTCAAAATGATTTAGATAAAATACGCACGGCTGGTTTAAAAGCAATTTTACGTTTTGGTTATACAGATGATATTGCGGGTACTGATGCTTCTCTTGCAGTTGTAACGCAGCATCTGGATCAGCTTAAACCCATTTTTGAATTGAACAAAGATGTAATAGCTTTTGTGCAAGCTGGGTTTATAGGTGCGTATGGAGAATGGTATTATTCTTCGAATGGACTTACTACAGTGGCTAATAAAACTGCAGTATTAAATAAATTACTTGCTGTGTTGCCGTCAGAAATTATGGTACAGGTACGTACACCATTGTACAAGCAAACCATTTTTAATACAGTTATTCCCGTAGGAAGTGATATTGCATACACCGCACAAAACCGGGCAAGGGTGGGGCATCATAACGATTGTTTTTTAACCGGTGGCGATGATTATGGAACATACAGCAACATCCCTGTAGAAAAACAATTTATAAGCGATGAAGCATTGTATGTACCCGTAGGTGGCGAAACCTGCCCGCCATCTGCAGGCTATTCACCCACCTGTACAGAGGCTAGAAAAGAAATGCTTTTGCTGCGATGGACGTATCTTAATGTAGACTATTATCCTGCTACCATAAATGCATGGAGAAACTCCGGCTGTTTCGATGAATTTCAAACTTACTTAGGTTACCGCCTTGCACTAGTAAGTGCAAAATTGCCCGATGCAGGTACAGTTAATGGAAGTGTAAATATTGCTGTAACCATTACCAATAAAGGCTATGCACCACTCTACAATAAAAAAATAAGTTCGCTGGTATTTAAAAATAAAACATCCGGCATCTTTTATTCCAAACAATTACTGGCAGATGTAAGGGTTTGCAAACCCTCAACTTCTCTGTCTATTACTGAAACGGTAAACCTCAATAGTATTCCAGCAGGAGATTATGATATGTTTATAAGAATTACTGATAATGCGGCAAGCCTAAAAGATAGAAGTGCATACAGCATTCGCCTGGCGAATACTAATACCTGGACGGAAGATAATAATGGAATGAATGACCTTAAACACACTATAAAAATTCAATAAACCCCAATATTAATTGCTGCATATAAAACGAAAATTATTTATTATGAAGAAAAATATTATTTATTGTATCGGTATTTTATTTACACTTGTACTCATAAACTCCTGTAAAAAAGCTGATAAAGAAGATAGCGGATTAAAATCCGTATTTAGCTATGTAGCCGATGGATACAAAGTTAATTTTACTAATTTTTCTACCGGTGCTACAGAGTATAGCTGGACGTTTGGCGATGCAAGCGGGCAAACTTCTGCGGCTAAATCACCACAGCATATTTTTACTCAAAAAGGAGATTACCTGGTTACGCTTACTGCAAAATCCGGCGGTGCTACAAGTATTTTTAAAGATTCTGTAAGCATCATTGGTCCTAATATTAAAATTGACGGAGATTTTTCTGACTGGCAATACGTTCCCTATACACATGAAAATGCCGCAACATACCCCGGCACATTGCGGGCAGTTAAAACATTTGCTTCATCTAAATTAATAAATTTTTATTTTGAAGGTACTGCTGGTATGAACATGGATATTATAGATTTGTATATAGACTCGGATAACAATCCTGCAACGGGTTTCAGCACTTTTTTATACCCCGCAGGCTCTGGTGCAAATTTTTTATGCGAAGGAAAACCCAATGTGTTTGGCGATGTTTTTGCGCATTCCGGTCCGCCAACAGGTTTTAGTTTTACACCGGTTTCTACCTTTGGCGATGCTATGAATTTCTCTGAAATAAAAACAGCAGGAGGAAAAAAAGTTATAGAATTTTCTATAAAGAAAACGGTGCTTGGCCCAGTAGCTAATTTTGTAAATTTTTGTCTGGTAGAGTCTACATCCGGCTATGCGGAAATTGGTAAAATTCCCGAGGCACAAACGCCTGCATCTAAATTTCTTGCTATTCCTCTTTAAAATTGGGAAATAAAAATTAGGTAATTATTTTAAAATAAACGCAAACGGTGGGTATAATTACAACACAAAATACTGAGGCGGCAAATGATGTAATGGAGGTTTCCAGAAGCATAAAAATATTTAACATAGAAAATAAAAAAGGTACACGACTTGTAGTTTCTAATTATGGTGCTGCTGTAATTTCTCTTTTTATAAAAGATAAAAACGGCGAATTAAAAGATGTGGTTTTAGGCTATGATAATGCCGAAGATTATCTGAATGATGAATTTTACCTTGGTACAGTAGTAGGCAGGTATGCAAACAGAATTGCGGGTAGCAGTGTTTTGATTGATGATGAATTTTATACCATTTCCACGAGGAGCGGGGGCTACCATCACCATGGTGGCGATGTAGGTTTTAATAAAAAATATTTTGATGCATTTCCTTTGCCCGATCCCAAACAGCGGGGTATAATGTTTACCTACACGAGCCCGCACCTGGAAGAAGGTTTCCCCGGAAAGCTACGATTAACGGTAGTTTACCTGCTGAACGATGAAGATGAGTGGACAGTAGAATATAAAGCCATAACAGATAAAACCACTCTGGTAAATTTTACACAGCATGTTTATTTTAATCTTTCCGGCTCCCCATCAAAAGGTATTAGCAACCACAAAATAAAAATAAACAGCAAATGGTATTTACCCGTAAATAAACTACAGGTGCCTACCGGAGAATTTGCTGAGGTGAATAATACCGTTTTCGATTTTACAAAAATGAAAGGGATTATAAAAGATATACAAAAAGATGATGAGCAATTAAAATTAAGCTACGGTTATGATCATAGTTTTGTGCTGGAAAAAATACATACACCGGTGCTTAAACATGCTGCTTCGGTAAAAGAAGATAATACGGGGTTAATTATGAATGTGTATACTACAGAGCCTGCACTTCATTTATACACAGGTAATTTTCTTGAAAATATAAAAGGAAAAAATAAAATAACGTATAATAAGCATGCAGGTTTTTGTATGGAAACACAGCATTTTCCCGATGCACCAAACCATGCTCATTTTCCCAGTACTGTACTAAAACCTGGAGAAGAATTTTACAGTAAAACTGTTTTTAAATTTTCTGCAGAGGGATGATGATCAGACATAAATAAGTTATCATTTAAAATTTAAAAACCAGCACTTTTACCGGAGGTTTTTTTTGTTGAATCCTTAATTTTTTAACTCCTTTTCACTAACACTCCAGCTTGCAAGTTTATCTCCTTTTATACCAATAAAATCAATGGTTAAGGTACGGTTATCTTTTATGCCGGCAATAGTTATCTTACCAAAATTCTGAGCTTCTACCAGCGTACCTTTTATTCTTGCTGCGTTTTCCTTTTCTTCTCCGGTAACCCTGCTTACACCAGAGGTGTAGGGCGACATGGTTGCATCATACAATGTATATAAACCAGGTCTCTCTTTCTTTATAATTTCACTATGGTGTCTGTCGCCAGTAAAAAAAAGTACGCCATTAATTTTTTGTTGTGTAATAAAATTCAACAGGTTGTTGTATTCATAACTATAGCGCTGCATACTTTCATATTTATCTAAAGGGTTTAAAACCTGGCTGCCAATTACAATTATTTTAAAAGTAGCATTGCTGTACTGCAAACTATTTTTAAGCCATTCCATTTGTGCAGGACCAAAAAAATGTTTATCTGCAGATGCTGCACCATTAGCACTATCAGGCATTTCATCTTCACTGCGAAAGTACCTGTCGTCCGTTAAAAAAATATCTGCATCGCCATAGCTTATTTTTGTATAAATACCTTTTCCCTCTTCACCATAGCTGGGGTTAAGCATATAATTTTTAAAAATTTCCCTGCTGTCTTCTTTTAAAATAAAACTTTTTCCTGCATCGTTTGGCCCATAATCATGGTCGTCCCAAATACCGTATTGAGGCATTGCAGCCATAAATTTTTGTAAACTTTTTTGTGACCTGTCATGCGATGCCCGGTATTGCATACCCCATACAGATTCAAAATCTGCTTCTCTCGTATACCAGTTATCCCCCATCCATATATGAAATGCTGCAGCTGTGTTTGCCATAGTTTCAAAAATAGTAGAGTCTCCGCCATAAGGCTTGCCAGGCCTGTCATACATAGATTCATTTACATAATTACAACTGCCTGCAAGAAAACTAAAATCCGGTGCTGGTTTTCTCCACTGCCATAAATCCTGTGTGGTAAATTTTGTGATAAATGCAGTTTTTATTTCTTGCCCGTCTACGATCAATTCATAACTATAAACAGTATTCATATTTAATCCGTTCAGTTCTATTTTTATGGGATTAAAATCTTTTCCTAACGCTCCTGAATAATTTTTTACCAAATAATTATTTCCGGAAGGTTTGCGGTTTCCTAATATATCAATTATATAAGGAGGCTTACGCTCATCAAAATATTTTACGGATACTTTTTTTACACCTGGAGATACTTCTGCCCAAATGGTAGCCATACGTAAACCTACATTACCCGCCCATGGCCCGCTCACCAGTTTGTTTTGCTGCGCAAAACTTGTATGCGCAATAACTATTATTATTAAAAGTGCAATACTATTTTTCATAAAAATCTTTTTGTAAAAGTAATTTTTTTAGCTGTGTAATATCCTTTAGGTGTAATAATGATAAAAGTTATTGTAGTTTTTTATTTTCTTTATGCCTGTTAATATCCCTGCTGGTTTTCTTTTCAAAATTTTTTACAAGAGCATCTGTAAGATCTACGCCAGTTTGGTTAGCAAGGCAAATTAGCACCCAAAATATGTCTGCCATTTCATCTGCAAGTTCTTTTTCGTTATCGCTTTCTTTAAATGACTGTTCACCATATTTGCGTACAATTATCCGGGAGAGTTCCCCTACTTCTTCCATTAAAATACCGAGATTAGTAAGCTCACTAAAATAGCGTACGCCAAAGGTTTTTATCCATTCATCTACCTTTTGCTGAGCATCTTTTATAGTTATATCTGCCATAATTATTCTTTATTTTTTGTATCAATTATAATGGTGAGTGGCCCATCGTTTACCAGTGCTACTTTCATATCTGCGCCAAATTTTCCCGTAAATATTATTTTTTCTAAATCATTTTTTAATCGATGAATAAGTTCTTCGTACAAAGAAATAGCTTTATCCGGTTTGCTTGCCTTTATATAAGATGGCCTGTTTCCTTTTTTTATTTGCGCATGCAAGGTAAACTGGCTCACCAATAAAATATCCCCATCCGTTTCTTTTACAGATAAATTGGGAATATGATTATCATCATCAAATATTCTCAGGTTAATAATTTTATTACTCAACCAGTTAATATCTGCTGTTGTATCCGCATCTTCTATTCCTATAAGAACCAGCAAACCATTTTTTATAGCTGCAATAATTTCATTTTCTATGGTAACAAATGCGGTTGAAACTCTTTGTAGTACTGCTTTCACACGATTATTAATTTAAATTTTCTTTAAACAGACTGTATGTTATCATTACTATAGACAGGCTTATATTTACTATAGATATTCCATTTCCTCTTCTGTAATATTCAAAACTTTTACTAAAAAAATATTGTTGTTGCTGGTCAATAGAAGATTGCTGCAAGCGTAGTGCCTTAAAATGTAAAACAGCTGAGGTTACCGCTAAAGAAATATTTAAAAGGGTTGCAAGTGGATATATCAGATAATAAAAATGGTTTACAGACGTATTATTATGAAGCGCATTATTTTTTATAAGCCTGGCGATTACTAAAATAAAATTAATTAGAGAATATAAAAAAAACAATATTGCCAGGTAATTATATTGAATAACATTTTGGCGTATCAGTCTTTCACAATTTTCATCTACAACTATTCTTTCTGTAATTATATCTTCCATATTTTAAGTTTTGTATAGAGCAAAATTTTTTAACCGGCTTTAAAATCCAGTTTACATTCTGCTAGCGCTGCATTTAATTTTCCTTCCCTAAGGTATGTTGTCAACCTTATTGAACGTGGTTGGTAAATATCGTATTCATTCTGGTATGCTCCCCGTAAATTTTCATTTTCCAGTTTCGAAATTTTACCATCAAATGCGGCAGATACTGTAAAAAGATCTAGCAAAAAATATCGCTCTTCCTGCGAAACAGTTCGGAGGGTTTCTAAAAATAAGTTCCAATCATCATATTTATCTGCATCTTTTATTTTTAAAATTTGTTGAAAACGGATAAGTAATATGATCATATTCGGATGATAATTCTGCGTCATTACCACGGCATTTCCTATTGCTCGAAGGCAACCTTTTTTTGCAGCAGATGAAAGGGTTTGCAGGTAGCCATCTTTTACTACATTTTTTCCTATTTGGTTTGCAAGTGCAAAACCAAACAAGCGCAGCCTTGCTTCACGTACCACACGGCTTATAACCACACTGTTCCAAAAACATTCCACCAGCAAGGCTTCATAAAAAATAGAAATACCAAAAATTTTTTCACCAATTATAAAAAGCAGAAGATATTTTACAATAAAATTGCTTACAAATATTTTTGCTTTGTATAAAAGCCCCAGTATAAATAAATTCTTTTTAGATATTCTTTTAAAAGGATCTACTCCAAGTATAGTTAATTCCGGGTCGGGCAATTCCAGTGCAGTTCTGGCCAGTATATGTTTTACACTAAACAGTCCGTCTTGCTCCAATTCTTTTTCGGTGGCATTCAAATTTATTATTTCGCTTACACCGTACACCGCCTTTAAAGCAATAAGAAAAAGTATATACAATTCTATTATTACACTGATTGCGGTTACTCCTGCAACCCAGCCATAATGAATTAAAAATGGAGCTTTTGCAAAATGTACATCTACCCACACAGTAGGAAAAACACAGGCTACTCCTATGATGGAGGAAAAAATAATTCCTTTTAATGTAATGCGGTTTACTCTTTTAGTAAGGTGAGCATCAGTCACATCAAATACGTTGTGGTCAGCATCTATCCGTTTGAAAAAAGTGAGATAATATAGCCCAAAACGCTCCAGAAGCGAAGGTTTTGTTTGTACGATTTTATATGAATGTTCCAACTATTTTTTTGTAAATATAACTTTCATTTTTTTGGGTAAACTTTCAATGGAAAATGAATGGAAAAACTTTTTAAAATGCAGGGCATGAAATGTTACAAAAAAACTTTTTTTAATTAAGGCAAGGAAAGAAAACAACAGTATCTCAATTATAAAAAAATAAAACTTGCTTTAGACATCACTATGTATAAATGAGAATGGAAAAATTAATTCCAGCTTTTGTTAAAGGGCAATGTTATCTTAATAGCAGCTCACAAGGCTTTATACCCGTTTGTTTTTTAAATGCGGTACTAAAATGAGATATAGAGGAATAGCCCAACAGGTGAGAAACTTCCGTTACACTTAATCCTTTTTCATACAATAAATATTTTGCATGTTCCATACGTTGACTTTGGTAAAAATCAAAAATAGTAGTTCCAAATATTTCTTTAAATCCTTTCTTTAAATAACATTCATTAATCGCTACTTTTCTGCTAAGAGCCTTTATGGTTATTGGTTCTCCAATATGTTGCAATAATATTTCTCTTGCTTTCACAATTTTTTCCCTGTCTTCTTCATTGGCTAAAAATTTACAGGTAAAATCGGCTGTTAATTTTTCGCCAAGCATACAATCCATACTGTATAAAAGCAAAATTTGCGTTTGTGCATTTATAAATATATTTTCGAGAGTATCGCTATACGTGTGGTTTAGCAGGGCTTCTATAGCCATTCTAGTTTTGCCACACAATGGTAACATTTTACTGAATGAAGTGGTATGTTTAAAAGAAAGTACGTTATCGCTAAGTGTCTGTGGACTTTTATGTGCTTTTGCAAACTGGTTTAAATAAGAAGGCGAAAAACTAAAACTCAATATATCTATACTATCCTCCTTATCACTGCAGTTTCTTGTACCATTGAGCTTACAGGAGTCACATTCGGTTTGTTTTTGTTTACAATACACATTTCCGCTTATGCAAAATTTAAGTTCCAGCGCATTGGTCTCGTCTTCATTTTTACGATAATGGTAAGCTAGTATTCCCGTATCTTCTACACTCCATTGCGGTTGTCTTTTATATCTTTTTATGGAATAATGCACAGAGCCAGGCACATGGCGATCTACTTCATGTAACAACTCCAACTCGTGCCCAAAAATAGGTTGCTTTTGTGCTATTGTTAATATATCCTGTTGTAGTTCCATATTCATTTATGCAAAGATAAATAACAAATTTCTTTCTTCATATTGTTAAAAAGAATTTAACATTTAATGTTTAAACATTGAAATTTATTCACATAAAAAGACTGGCAGCAATACCATCTGCTAAAAATTTTCCCTCCCGGGTTAAGCATAATGTACTGTTGGAATAAATTAATTTTTTCTCCAGAATAAATTTATTGGCTTTCTTCAAAATTTTTCTTTTATTATCTAAGCCAAAATAGTTTTCTATCTTTTCTATATCTATTCCTTCACATGTACGCAAAGCAGTCATTATATATTCATTCACCTGCTGCTCTTTAGTAAGAATTTCTTCTTCAGCAGGAATATTATTTTGTTGCAATGCTGTTATGTACAAAGAATTACTGGCTACATTCCATTTTCTTTTTTTAATGCCATCAAAGGAATGCGCAGCAGGCCCGAAACCATAATATGCCTTGCCTTGCCAATAACTACTATTATGCCTGCTTCTAAAGCCAGGCTTGCAAAAGCTGCTTATTTCATATTGATCGTATCTATTTTTTTCCATCATATCCAATAGTAACAAAAATTGCTCTGCTTGTTTATCTGTATCCATAGGCTCACTTTTATTTTCATTTATAAGTTTATTTAAAACAGTTTTTGGTTCTACGGTTAGCGCATAACAGCTAATATGCGGCACATTTTTATTTGCGATAATATCAAAATTTTGCTTGAGGTCTTCGTTGCTTTGTAACGGCGATCCAAAAATTAAGTCTACAGAAAAATTGTGCATACCTGCTGCTTTTATATCATCTATACATTGTAGGGATGCGGCAGCATTATGAGCCCTGTTCATCCATTTTAACTCTACATCATTAAAAGACTGTAATCCTACAGAAAGTCTGTTAATGCCAAGTTTCAGCCATTCGTTTAATATTGTTTTTGTAATATCATCGGGGTTGGCTTCCAGGGTTATTTCGGCGTCGTTGGCTACACTAAATTTTTTGTAGATGCTGTTTAATAATAATTTTAATTCTCCAAAACTTAGCAAGCTTGGCGTACCGCCACCTATATAAATAGTTTCTATTTTTTCATCTGCATTAAAAGGAATTGTTATCATTATTTCTTTTGCCAATGCCTGTATTAAGGCTGTTTTATTATCAAACGAGACAGAAAAATGAAAATTGCAGTAGGTACAAGCCTGCCTGCAAAAAGGAATATGAATATAAATACCCGCCAAAGAATTGTAAATTTACTTTTTAATAAAATGCACCTAAAATTGCAAATGAGCCGTACGTTGAAGCAAATATTTTTGAGAATTTTTTTGGTGTGTATATGTTGTCAGTTCAGCAATACTTTATGTGCTCAAAAAAACGCTGCTATAAATTATATACTTGCCATACATTACAAAGATAGCATCATTAAGCCTGCCATTGTTTTACAAAATAATTTTTCAACACTAAGTTTGTTGTACGATTACGTAAATGATCTGCCAAAATTATTTACATTAAAAGGTTTTCCTGTTGCGTCTGTAGATAGCATTTGGGTAGAGGAAAATACCACTCACATTATATTGTATACAGGAAAAAAATACAACTGGCTGCAGCTTACACCAAAAAATATCGAAAAAAACATATTAATAAAAGTAGGTTTTATATCTAAAAATTTTAATAACAGAGTGCTGAAAATTGGTGAGGTGGATATTTTGAAAGAAAGATTGCTTCACTATTATGAGAATGCAGGCTATCCCTTTGCAACTATTTATCTGGATAGTATTTCAATAGAAGATAATAAAATGAATGCCCTGTTAGTGGCAGATAAAAATATATTGTACCATATAGATAGTATCGTAAACTATGGTAAACTTACACTCAATAAAAAGTTTTTACAAAATTATACAGGCATAAAAAACAATAGTATTTATAGTAAAGAAAAATTGCAGCAGTTAGATAAACGCATGGCAGATCTTCCTTTTGCGGAAACTATTCAACCTTCGTCTTTAAATATGCTTGGCTCCGGCTCTGTGGTAAATCTTTATGTAAACCAGCGCCGCAGTAGCCAGGTTAGTGCCATTTTTGGTCTGTTGCCCAATGCTAACAGCGGTAAATTTCAGTTTACAGGTGATGTAAATCTGGATCTAAAAAATGTACTGGGTGGGGGTGAGGGATTATTATTTAAATACCAGGCACTTCAGCCAAAATCTCCCAGGTTAAATATCGGATTTGATAAACCTTTTATTTTTCAATCTCCCTTCGGATTGGGATTTTTATTTGATCTGTTTAAAAAAGATTCCAGTTTTCTAAGTATTAATGCGCAGGCAGCTGTTCAGTTGAACCTTACGGCAAACCAAACCGGTAAAATTTTATTGCAAACCCAAAGCACCTCTTTGCTACAGGGCGGTATTGATACAAATATTATAAAATCTCAAAAAAAGCTGCCGGATAATATAGATGTCAAAGCAATAAATGTGGGATTAAATTATGAGTATTATAAAACAGATTATCGCTTCAATCCTAGATCGGGTACGGAGGTTAATTTTACTGCAATTACTGGTATAAAAAACATTCAGAAAAATAGCGACATTATTGCTTTAAAAAGCGGCAGTTTTAATTTTGCAGGATTATACGATACACTAAAGCTGCGAAGCTATCAGCTAAAAATTAAAGTAACTGCAGCACATTATTTTCCTGTGGCAAAATTAGCGGCAATAAAAATCGGATTAAATACAGGTATTTACAATAGCCCCGAAATTTTTAGAAATGAAGTCTTTCAGATAGGCGGGTATAAACTTTTGCGTGGTTTTGATGAAGAAAGTATTTATGCCACCCAGTATGGCGTATTTACAGTAGAGTACAGGTATTTACTTGGCAGAAACTCTTATCTGTTTGGCTTTATTGATGCTGCCTTTACAAAAACTACCTACCAGCGTTTTAATACCAGTAACCGGTTTGTAGGTAGCGGTGCTGGTATTCTGTACGATACTAAATCAGGTCTGTTAAATATTAGTATTGCCTTAGGCACAAGGGATGATGTACCTTTTAATTTAAGAGGTGCAGCCAAAATTCACTTCGGATATATTAATTATTTTTAAAAAATATTTACAAATACAACCCTATTTTTGTGGATAATATTTTTAAATTGAGGGTCACTTTTATTATTTTTTGCTTTTTTATTTTTTTATCAGTCGCCGTGAGTGCGCAGGTAGATACTCTATTTAAATCGCAGGACACTATTTTGCAGCCAGCAGCAAAAATTTCAAATATTTACAAACAATTATTGGATAGTAATTTTTATTTAAGAAGTGCAAATACACCCGTTTCCCTACCTGTAGTTATAAAAAAGAAAGAAAATGAATCTGCTTTTTTTTATATTATTTTATTTCTCCTGCTTTTTCTTGGAATAATAAAAACTTCTTATAGTCGCTACTTTAACACATTATTCCGGGTGTTTTTCAATACCTCTTTGCGGCAAAATCAACTTACAGATCAGTTAGAGCAGGCTAAATTACCTTCTCTAATTTTTAATGTATTTTTTACAATAGTTACTGGTTTATATATTTCTATTTTACTCCATTATTTTATATTAAATGAAACCCGGCCGGATTGGTATCTTACTGCGGTATCAATAGCAGGAGTTGCCATTTGTTATATTGTAAAATATCTTTCTTTAAAATGCACGGGCTGGGTTACCACCTATACAACAGAAGCAAACGTATATATATTTATTATCTTTTTACTCAATAAGATAATCGGAATATTACTTCTTCCGTTCGTAATTCTCATATTATTCAGTACTGCTAAAGTTGCTGCCTATACTGTATTTATATCTATAATTGCATTATGTGTTTTATTGTTATTGCGCTTTTTTAGGTCTTATTCGTTGTTACAAAACAAATTGAGTATAAGTCGTTTTCATTTTTTTTTATACATCATTTGTGTAGAAATTATGCCCTTGGCTCTTATTTATAAATTGGCAATGGTTTTTCTCGGAATAAATACCTAATTTTGCACTCTCACAGGAAAATCAGTATGGTAAAAAACGCAGATAAGGCTGTAGTTTCGTCGGCCAAAAAAGTTAAAAAAATATTGATTGCCCAAGCACAACCAGAAGCGGCAAAATCTCCTTATGCTGAGCTTGAAAAAAAGTACGATCTTAAAGTTGATTATTTCCCATTCATAATTGTACAGGGTATACCGGCAAAAGATTTTAGAAAACAAAAAATAGATATTGCTGCCTATACAGCAGTAATTTTTACCAGCAGAAATACTATCGATCATTTTTTTCGCATCTGCGAAGAAATGAAAATTACTGTTTCGCAGGATACAAAATACTTTTGCATTACTGAGGCAGTAGCACTTTATCTTCAAAAATTTATTTTATATAGAAAGCGTAAAGTTTTTTATGGTGCAGATGGTACTAATAAATCTCTTTTTGATGTTATAAACAAACATAAAGAGCATGAAAAATTTCTTTACCCCTGTTCAGAATCTTTTGATAGTGAAATAACCAACTGGTTAAAGAATCATAATTGCGGTTATGCCACTCCGGTACTTTACCTTATTATAAGTAATGACATAAAAAGTGTAATTTCAAAAAATTACGATATCATTTGTTTATTTACTCCTGGTGGCGTTCGTAGCCTGCTGGATAATTTTCCGGAATACAAACAAAATGGAACTAGGTTGGGTGCATTTGGCTTAAACACTTCCAAAGCTGCTGAAGATGCTGGTCTTATATTGGATATTAAAGCACCACAGCCACAAACACCAGGTATGGTAAGTGCGCTCGATAAATTTCTCCAAATAAGTACTGCTAAAAAAAAGTAATACAGCAAATAAAATAAATGCTGCATTATTTATCATTTTCCTTTTCAAATCCTTTATAATCTAGCTATTGAAAAAATAATTATAGCATTATAGAAACATGTATTTTAGGGATAGGTATCCCTGCACTTCCATAATTTTACTTCATGAAAAACGAACTAATACATGAAAGCAGTCCCTATCTATTGCAGCATGCCCAAAATCCTGTGCACTGGCAGCCCTGGGGAGAAAAAGCATTACAACTGGCAAAAGAAATGGATAAACCAATACTGGTAAGCATTGGCTATGCTGCCTGCCACTGGTGCCATGTAATGGAAAGAGAAAGTTTTGAAAATGAAGATACGGCTGCATTGATGAATGCATTTTTCATAAATATAAAAATTGACAGGGAAGAGCGCCCGGATCTGGATCATATTTACATTGATGCAGTACAAGCTATAGCAGGAAACGGTGGCTGGCCTTTGAATGTTTTTCTTACTCCTGAAGGAAAACCATTTTATGGAGGTACTTATTTTCCACCTGTGCAGGCATATAACCGCCCCAGCTGGCAGAATGTATTGCATAATATACATGATGCATGGCTCACAAAAAGGGATAAAATGGAAGAGCAGGCAGAAACGTTAACGGAGCATTTAAAAAAATCTAATCATTTCGGGCAAATAAATAACAATATTTCTATACCAATAGGTGAAAATGCATTTAGCAAGGAAGACTGTATCAATATTGTAAATAATTTAATGGCAACAGCCGATAAGGAAAAAGGGGGCTTTGGTAATGCGCCAAAGTTTCCACAAACTTTCTCTATTAATATTTTATTGCAGGGCGCACTTTTTCTGGGAGATAACGGTGCATTGAATCATGCCGAGTGTTGTCTGAAAAAAATGCTGGAAGGGGGCATTTATGACCAGCTAGCCGGTGGCCTTTGCAGATATAGCACAGATGCAGAATGGCTGGCACCTCACTTTGAAAAAATGTTGTACGACAATGCATTGTTTTTGGTTACTCTGGCAAATGCACATCTCCTCACAAAAAAAGACATTTACAAAAAAGGAATACAACATACAATGGAATTTATTTTTGCAGAAATGAAAAATAAGAATGGAGGCTATTATGCAGCCATAGATGCAGATAGTGAAGGTGTAGAAGGAAAGTTTTATGTATGGGATAAAGCAGAGATTGATACCGTCTTGGAAAAAGATGCACCACTTTTTAATGATTATTTTAATGTAACTGAAAAGGGTAATTGGGAGCAAAAAAATATACTTCGCATTTTAAAACCCCTTGCAGAAATAGCTGAGTTACATAAGCTTGGTCATGAAAAAGCTGAAACAATCATTAACCAGGCTATAAAAAAATTATTATTAGTAAGAAATAAAAGAATAAGACCAACCACTGATGATAAGATTTTGCTTGGATGGAATGCCCTGTTGATTACTGCTTTTTGTAAAACTTATGCCGCTTTGCAAAACGAAGAATATAAAATAGCTGCAATTGAATTATTTTCTTTTATTGAAAGTAGTTTTAATGAAACGAGCAACAATTATTACCACACTTATAAAAACGGCGAAGCAAAATATCCTGCTTTTTTGGATGATTATGCGTATTACATACAGGCATGCATTCACCTGCAAGAAATTACAGGGCAGGAACATTACCTGCATAAAGCTGCCAGTCTCACCTTGCACGTACTGAAAAACTTTGCAGATAATGAAAGTGAATATTTATTTTTTACTGCAATGCATCAAAAAGATGTAGTAATGCGAAAAATTGAATTGTATGATGGTGCTATCCCTTCTGCTAATGCAGTGATGGCACAAAACATACACTACCTTTCCGTTGTGTTCAACAACAGTGCATGGCAGCAAAAATCTCTAGCAATGATTTTCTCCCTCAAAAAAATCATTACAAAACATCCTGGTTCTTTTGGAATATGGGCCGCACAGGCAATGAATATTGCAGTGGGTTTTAATGAAATCGTAATTATTGGCACTAACATGATTCCACAACTTCAACAAGTGCTGCTTCATTTTTTACCAAATAATATTCTGCAATGCAGCAATAAAATATCCGATATGCCTTTATTGGCTAAAAAAGAGGTATTTCCAAAAACTTACTTATATTTATGTAGAAATTACATGTGTATAAAGCCTTTAGGCAATGCAGATGAGTTAATCCAAGCTTTAGGGAAAAGGTATTTTAACTATAGCGATCACAATATTTAACAAACAGCCTCGTTTAATATGATAACGATGCTTTAATTGTGTATAAAATTAACATTATCGTTATTTTAGACCTGTATTTTTAAATAGATTTCTAATTATATTTGCTAATACCCCCTCAAAGTTAAAAAATGAATAATCGGTTATTGTGCATTTTTGCCGTAGTTTCCCTCGCTACAACTGCAACAAGTTGTAAGCTCTTAGGAAAAAATAAATCTGGTTCATTACCAAATGATGGCCAGTTACATGGAGTGGCTCCTTCCAATAAATACACTCAAACTAAGCCGCCTGGTATGGTCTTAATCCCTGCTGGTACTTTTCACATGGGGCCAAGCGATGAAGATGTAAATTATGCATACACTGCACGTAATAAACAGGTTTCTATTTCAGGTTTCTGGATGGACGCTACCGAAATAACCAATAATGAATACCGTCAATTTACCAATTGGGTAAAAGATTCAATATCTGCAAAGTTATTAGGTGCACCCTACATGAAACAAACTCCTGATGGTATTGATTATGTGGATTGGAAAAAACCTATTAAATATGGTGACCGAGGTACAATAGAGAAGCTTGATGCCATAATTTTAACTCCCGACAACAGAATATTTGGGAAAAAAGAAATAGATACGAAAAAAATTGTTTACCACTCAGAAGTATTCGATTATAAGGCTGCTGCTCAAAATAGAGATAACAGCATTCCACGTTCTCAGTTTATTGTAAAAACAGATATACCCGCTTATCCTGATTCTCTTTGCTGGGTTAGAGATTTTGCTTACTCCTACAATGAGCCAATGGCCAAACAATATTACAACCACCCTTCTTATGGTAATTATCCTGTTGTAGGTGTAACCTGGAAACAAGCAACCGCTTTCTGCGAATGGAGAACACATATTTTTGCTTCATTTCTTGATAGCAAGAAAAAATCTGGTGCAGCAGATTTCAGACTTCCTACAGAAGCACAATGGGAATATGCAGCCCGTGGAGGTCGTTCACAATCATCTTATCCATGGGGCGGGCCTTATTTAAGAAATAAAAAAGGATGCCTCTTGGCAAACTTTAAACCTGGTCGTGGTAATTATCCTGAAGATGGCGGTTTATATACCGTACGTGCTGATGCATATTTTCCCAATGATTTCGGACTGTATAATATGGCTGGTAATGTAGCTGAATGGACTTCTTCTTTATATTATGAAGGTTCTTACAACTTTCAGCATGACATGAACCCAGATGTACGATGGAATGCAAAAGATTCCGATCCTCCACGCATGAAGCGCAAGGTAGTACGTGGCGGAAGCTGGAAAGATGTGGCTTATTTTTTACAAACAAGTACACGTTCATACGAATATCAGGATACTTCTAAATCTTACGTAGGCTTTCGTTGTGTGATAGATTTACCACCAGCAAAAAAAAGGTAACATAGCAAAAATTTAATTTCTCTTACTGATCGTATAATGAGTGTAATTCTCAATTGTAAAATTGTGAAACGACATAAGTATATAATGTATTAATTCAAATAAACTCCAATTTAAAACAACTAAACTACAAAAACTATGGCTTCAGGACGTCCAATTGACCGTGTTCTCAACATTCTTGTATCGGCTGCGGCAGTGCCGGTATTATTTGGTGCACTTCAAAAAATATTACATGCGCCCAACGCAAATTTTTGGCTAAAAACCGGCTTATATACGGAATGTTTGATCTTTGCCGCTTATGCATTGTTGTATATTATTGCCCCGCCACCGGAAGCTGAAATTGCAAAATCTGTGGCTATTGATACGGGTAACCCCGCATTAAAGAGTATGGATAAAATGCTGCAGGAAGCTGATATTACCCCTACAAGTTTAAAAAGATTAGGAGAAGGATTTAATAAATTAGGTACAACTGTTACTGGTATGAGCGAAGTAGGCGATGTTGTAAAATCTACTTCAGACTTTAGCAGTAAAACTAAAGAAGCTACTGTAGCATTGGGTACTATGACTACTGCTTTTTCTGCAAGTGCAGCTACAATGGGTTCTTTTAATAATGCCTCGGAAAGTGCGAAAGGTTTTCATGAGCAGGTACAGGTACTTACAAAAAATCTTGGTTCGTTAAATACAATATATGAGCTAGAATTAAAAGAAAGTAATAATCATTTAAAAGCATTAAACGGTTTTTATGGTAAAATGGCTGAAGCAAGCA
>JANXXM010000099.1 GCA_025350645.1 Ferruginibacter sp. | reverse complement strand
AAATGGGTTTGTGCATACGCCTAACCAATATGCGCTCGTACGCTTTGTAGCAGGGCTGGGGCTTGCAGGGGAACTGGGCGCAGGCATTACACTAGTAAGCGAACTTGTATCAAAAGAAAAACGTGGCTTGAGTACATCACTTTTAGCAGGCATTGGGCTCACCGGTGCTGTGTTTGCTTATTTTATTTCTCTGTATTTTCATTGGCGCACCTGTTATTTTATTGGTGGAGGTATGGGATTTTGTTTACTGCTTTTAAGGGTTTCCGTTTTTGAAAGTGGCATGTTTACCGAAGTAAAAAAATCAGCCGTTGTCAAAGGAGACATCCTTATGTTTTTTAATACCAAAGATCGTTTCTTTAAATATGCAAAAGCTATTTTAATTGGTTTACCTACTTGGTATGTAATTGGAATACTGCTTGCTTTTTCAAATAATTTTGCAGAAAAATTTGGCATCACTGAAAAAATATTGCCTAAAAAAGCAACTATGTATGCTTATGTAGCCATTGCCATTGCAGATGTGTTAATTGGGCTGGTAAGCCATTGGTTAAAAAGCAGAAAAAAAGCATTGTATATATTTTATTTTTTAACTGCTATTTCCATCATATTATTTTTTAACCAGGATGGCGGTACTGCTTCGCAGATGTATTTAATATGTGCTGCACTTGGGTTTGGCACTGGTTTTTGGGCATTGTTTGTTACGATGGCGGCAGAACAATTTGGTACCAATATGCGTGCAACAGCTACTACTACTGCGCCAAATATGGTGAGAGGGTCTTTGCCCATTATGCTTCTTTTTTTTAATGGCTTACAATTTCATAACACTTTTTCCTACGTTCAAGCAGGAATTATTGTTGGAATAATAGTAATGGCTGTAAGCATAACTGCTGCTTATTTTACAAAAGAAACTTTTGGTAAGGATTTAAATTTTGTAGAAGAATAAGTATTAACCTTTATAAGTTGAACTGATTTGTATAATTTTCATTTTGTAACTTTTTACTTTTTTCATTTTGGTTCAATTAAAAAAAATTCTCATTATACGTTTTTCTTCTATCGGAGATATAGTACTGGCAAGCCCTGTATTTCGTTGTGTAAAAAAACAACTGCCAGGTGTGGAAATACATTTTCTTACTAAACTTTCTTTTAAAATAGTAACGGGTGCCAATCCTTACATTGATAAATTTTTTTATTATGATGATAATATGGAAGATTTGCTGGCACAACTGCAAGCCGAAAATTACGGTCAGGTAATAGATCTTCATAATAACATTCGCAGCAATACAATAAAACGTTTTTTAAAAAAGAAAACGAATACTATTCATAAACTTACGTTGCAAAAGTTTTTACTTACGCAGCTTAATATTGATGTAATGCCCAACAAACATATTACGCTCCGCAGTATGGATACTGTAAGGGCTCTCGGTGTAAATGATGATGGGGAGGGACTAGATTATTTTATTGCAAAAGAAGATGAGATACAGCAAAGCGATTTACCCGCTGCACACCTGCTTGGTTTTATTGCTATTGTAATTGGTGCAAATCATTTTACTAAAAAATTTCCTGTATACAAACTTATTGATTTGTGCAGCAAAATGGATCATCCGATTATACTATTGGGCGGTAAAGAAGACGCTGCTAACGGGGCGCTCATTGCTGCACAGGATACTACTAAAATTTACAATGCCTGTGGTAAATTCAACATCAGCGAATCTGCTGGGATTATAAAAAAAGCAAAAGTAGTTTTGAGTAACGATACCGGTATGCAATATATAGCTTGTGCTTTTAAAAAGCCAGTGCTTGCGCTTTGGGGCAGCACCACTCCCGATTTAGATGTGGAGCCTTATTATGGCAGTAAGTTTATAAGTTCTCAGTCAAAACCTATTTACGAAAATATTTATTTAAAATTACGCTGCCAGCCTTGCAGCAAATATGGTACTGCTACCTGCCCGTTGGAGCATTTTAATTGTATGAATAAACTAGATGTAAATACGATCATTAAAAAAATTATCGTATGGTTGTAATTTTCACTGGTTTAATATCCTGTTAATTGTGTATGCTTTAATAATTTACTAACTTATTTCTTTGTTCTTTTGAAAATTAAATCATGATCGAATAAATGAAGTATTTTTTCTTTATAAATATTTTCTTATTTTCCCTTGTAATCTCCAATGCGCAGGTAACTACAAATGTTTTTTGGACGGAACAGTCAGGAATGTCTGCCTCAGATATAATTTATTATAACCCTGCAAAAAATTTGCAATGGCAGGATTTTAAAGGATCGCCACCGGCACCAAGCAAGGTAGCTGCAGAAACATCATCTGGCTTTGGATACAAAGCAAATATGCAAAGCTCCGGTAATAAAGGGCAAATAAATATTTCGGTATATTGTTATTTTAGCAAAAATAAATCATGGGTACGCACCAACAAGACCACCGCTTATATTTTAAACCACGAGCAGCATCATTTTGATGTGAGTTATTTAGCCGCCAGTGTTTTTATAGAAAAAATAAAAAAAGCAGGTCTTAATCTATCAAACCTAAACACACTCCTGCCACGCATTTACCGGGAGTGCTGCGATTTTATGAATAAAATGCAGGATGATTATGATGGCCAAACGATGAATGGTCAGCTTACAGAACCACAAGCCAGGTGGAATAAATTTTTCTATGAAAAAGTTTCTCTTGTAATGAAGTAAATATTATTCTTCCTCATTAAATTATTCAAATTTCAAAATTAAAATAATACAAGCAAAACCAACATTAGCTAAGCTTGTATATATTTTTTGAAAGTGCGATACGGTTAAAAACGGGTTTTGCTACTTTATAAACTTGCCACAGCATTTTCCACTACCGTTGTGTTCTCTACCAATTTAGTAGATGTAGAAAATACTTTGGTTGTGGCTTTACCGCCGTTTTGCAAATTAAAAACAAGTTGTTGTCCGTCTCTTTTTTCAATCTTAAAAATCTGCTGTGGTGCTTTTGCTTTCCAGTTTTGTGTGTATAATTCTCCTTCTGTTCTGTCGCTTATTTTTAAAACGGTATTGTAATCTGCTGCGCTGGTAAATTCTACCTGAAAGCACAGATACTCACCTTCTGTACCTATGTATTTTACGGAGAAGTTGTCTTCTGTTTTATCTGTTTTAAGAGATTGGGCATTTGCTGTTTTCATTAAAAATAAAGCAATAAAAAAAGTTCCGAGTGTTTTTAGCGTTTTCATAATCATAATTTTTTAAGTGTGTGTACTATAGGATTAAATAGTTTTTGTATTGCAAACATACAATGTCGTAATGGTGGGATAAACACAATTATTTACGTTTTTAATTATTGCAAAATAAATAATGACATTTCAAAACCCTTTATACATAGGCATTTCAGTAATAATATTTCATTATAGCCAATCCTAATTTTATAAAAATAAAAAGTAAATTATGGGGTAAGAGTTAATAGTTAAGTAACAAAAGAATAAAAATAATGCACAACTTTAATTACGTTTTTTACTAGCCATAAATTTGTTCTTCAGTATTTCACTCATCGGTTTTTTTGAAATTTTTGCTTCCAGCCAGCTTGCCAGGTCCAGGTATGCAAAGGTTCTGGCTTCGTATCTTTGTTTTTCCAATTGCTGTATTATGGTAAGAAACTGTTGTAATTCCTGCTGCATACTCGTACGGGTAACATGAAAAGATTTGCGCAAAAATTTAAACATTTCTTCTTCAACTTTAGTAAGGTTATCTTTTTTTGACATAAACCGGTAAACTGATTTTGCCAAATATTCTATAAGCTCATAATTTCCAATTTCATAATGCGCCATCAAATGCATAAGCCGTGCATAACTTTGTAAATCTGTTCGCACTTCCACATTCTCATTTATAATTTTTTGCAAATAATCTATACAGGAACTATAATCCCCTTCACCAAAATAAAGGCTCGCAATTTTATAATTAAATAACATTAGCCTATGCTCATCTATAAACAATTCATTTTGTTTTAGCTGCTGTAGTATGTAGGGTACTTCTTTAATACCTGCTGCAAATGTACCCAGCATACAATGCTGGTTTATTTTAGCAGTGTATATGTAAATAAAGGCTTGTGTGCGAAAGTTGTCATGCAGTCTCACCCTGTCAGTAAGTGCAAAGGTTTCAAAGTCCTGTAATACTTCATTAAATTTTTGGTGATTGCGAAGATCGTAATGAGCATTAAGTAAAGTGTGCAGCCCTTTAATATAATTTCCTGTTTCTACCCGAATCATTAGCGGAGTATTTTTATAAGTATCAATCCATTTTTGACTATACCGGTAGTACATTAAAAAATCAAGTTTAATATACGCATACCACGTCATGCTCTGGTATAAATACATGCGCTCATAAAACCCGGTTTGCTCCCATGCATTTGATGGTAACTGTGCATGTAAATAGGCATCTATTTTATTTTCATCATCCTTGTTACGTGCATGACCATTTTCTATAAACCAGCCGTAGAGCAGCATTACAAGGTTACTCAGTTTTGCCAGTGTTGCTATCCTATTGTTTACTTCATTTAATTCTGTAGCAAGTTGCTCTGCCCTGCTTTGCATAGCCCTGTTTATATGCAGGGTTTCTATTCTTTTTTCCAGGGTAATAGCACTTAATAAAAAGTTTACTTTATGGTTTGCCTTTGCCGTTTCTTTTGCTTTATCTAAAATTTTTAAACTTTGATAAAACAATCCTTTTTTATACAAAATATGTGCAAAATCAAATTGTTCATTAAGCTGGAGGTCAATACTGTCCGTACTTTTAAGCAATCGTAAACTTGCAAGCAGTTGTTTATAGAGATGTACTTTTATATTGGCAAGCTGTGGTTTTTTTATTGATTTTAATTTCTGCAGCAGTACAGCTTCATCGTACGATTGTAGTTTATCCAGCGCATCAAAAAGCTCCACTACTTTTAAGTCTTCGTTGCCGGAACTCCTCTTAATGTACAATTTAAAATGTCGCTTCTCCGATTTTTCCAGGGAACGTACCAGTTGAAATAAAGTGTCTGTAAAATTGTTGGGCATAATATGCTGGATATTTTAAAATTCAATGCTGCAAAGGGTTTTGGCAAAATTTTGTTCCATTTAAGATAATAAAATATGCTCAAATATGATTATCGTGCAAAACATTCTCACATTATTTTTACATCGAATAAATAAATAACTAATCTCTGAAACTGGAAAAAAATAATCGTACTGAATATGCGATTTAACTAAAAGTAAAATAAAATTTCTAATAAAATAATTTAAATTCTTCTAATAACAAGCAATCGTTAGAGAGCCGCTCTGTTTCTACAGAGGGGCTTATTTTATTTAAAAAATATTTGCTGCATTATAAATTAATCTTCATTTTTTATGTGTCTGCACTTTTATTTGTGGGTAAAATTTTAAAGGTATTCGTAAAACGAACTCCCATCGCCATAGCTTTCTAAAAAATAGCAACTTCTAAAAATTTGCCTTTCAATAAAAGTATCACAACGTTACCACCAGCACCGGAATCTTTAACCCGTGTCGTACTGCATTTACCGTTTCGCCATACAGTACATCTTTTACACCACTGTGGCCATGTGCGCCAATTATAAGCATATCTGCATTGCTGTCTGTAACTATGCGCACAATTTCTTTTACCCTGTTTCTAAAGCCAATTTGTGCTGTGGTATTATAACCCTGCTGTTGCAACTGGTTTGCATATAACTGCAGCCGTGCTTTATCTTTATTGGTTTCGTGGTCATCACTATCTGCACCATGTAATTTTGCGGAAGCACTCTCTACAATATGTACCAGAATATAATGGCTGCCGGTATTGCCCTGCCCAACGGCGTATGATAATAGTTTATGATCATCTTTACTAAAATCCAGCGCAATAGCAATGCGATGATATGTGGGTATCTTCAATGGAGGCAGTGCCTGTGTTTCAGGGTGCATCTCAATAGATTTTGCAGCAATCTTCTTTTTAAATAAAGGAAAAAAACTGATGTAAATTAATACGCTCCCAAAAAATAATGCAGCAAAAATTATAGCCGTTTTTACTATCATAGAATCGCCGGAAAAGCCGGGTGCTATTTCATTCACGAGCATGTTTAAATTTAAAAAAACAAGAATTAGAGCAATGAGCCATGCTGCCATTTTCGTAACAGGTTTTATTACAAACTTGCCCATTGTTTTTTTATCGCTCACAAAATGTATAAGAGGTATTACAGCAAAGCCCAGTTGCAGGCTAAGTAATACCTGGCTCATTACAAGTAATGTATCTACTTTACTTTCGCCATAAATAAAAATTACAATAAGTGCGGGTATAATGGCTATGAGCCTCGTTATAAGCCTGCGCAGCCAGGGGTTTATACGCAGGCTAAGGTAACCTTCCATAATAATTTGCCCGGCAAGTGTACCCGTAACGGTACTGCTTTGCCCGGCAGCAATGAGGGCTATTGCAAACAACAATGGGGCAGCGTTTCCTAAAAAAGATGGTAATAAACGGTGTGCATCTTTTATTTGTGCTACTTCTGTATTGCCCGATGTAAAAAAAACAGAACCTGCTACTATAAGTATGGCTGCATTTACTAAAAATGCAAGGTTCAATGCTATCGTGGTATCTACTCTGTTAAACTTAATGGCTTGTTTTATACCAAAATCTGTACGATCTATTTTGCGGGATTGTACCAGTGCAGAGTGTAGATAAAGATTGTGCGGCATTACGGTAGCGCCAATAATTCCAATAGCTATATACAAGGCTTCCCCATCAGGAAAGGAAGGTATAAATCCCTTCGCAACATTGGCAAGCACCGGCTTGGCTAAAAATATTTCTATAAAAAATGCTATTGCAATAACACCTACCAGTGCAATAATAAATGCTTCCATTTTTCTCATACCCAGCTTTTGCAGATAGAGTAATAAAAATGTATCCAGTACTGTTATACTTACGCCCCATATTAATGGCAGACCGGTAAGTAACTGTATGCCTATTGCCATGCCCAGCACTTCTGCAAGGTCGCAGGCCGCTATCGCTACCTCGGCTAAAAGATATAAAACAAAATTTATAACCCTCGGATATGTCTCCCGGTTTGCCTGAGCAAGATCCCGCCCACGCACAATGCCCAGCCTTGCAGATAAGCCCTGCAGCAGCAGTGCCATTAAATTACTCATGAGCAATACCCATATTAATGCATAACCGTATTTGCTGCCACCGGCAAGGTCTGTAGCCCAGTTACCAGGGTCCATATAGCCTACACTTACAAGGTAAGCTGGCCCTAAAAAGGAAAATATCTTACGCCATTTTTGTTTGGGAACGGTCGTGTCTATTGTATGGTGTACTTCGCTGAGCGATCTGTCTGTGTTATGTTGTTGCGTCATGAATTTAGTAAAACTTCAAAAAGATGAATAACAAACTTAGTCAAATCTAACAAATTTCATTTGTCTTGCAAAATATTTTAGAGGGTTTCTCACAATCATTTAATACCCGCCAGAGCTTATTTTTATAAATTCCTTTTTATATTGTGCCTTCAATAAATATTGTACGATGAATTTTTCTCAGTATCAGGTGCCTTATGCCGCAGATATGGCTTACTCAAAAAAGGTAACTTATTTTTCTATGGAGTTTGCTATTCACCAGCCTTTAAAAATTTACAGTGGTGGCCTGGGTTACCTAAGCGGTTCGCATTTACGCAGTGCGTATGAGCTAAGGCAAAACCTTGTAGGTGTGGGTATTTTATGGAAATACGGCTACTACGATCAGGCCCGCAATCCAGATCAATCTTTACAGGTGCAATGGAACGAAAAAATATATAATTATTTAGAAGATACCGGTATTAAATTTCAAATACAGATACACGAACACCCGGTGTGGGTAAAAGCTTTTTACCTTAATCCCGAAACGTTTAAAAGTGCGCCATTGTTTTTATTAAGTACAGATTTGCCGGAGAACGATCATGTATCTCAAACCATTACCCACCGTTTATACGACGCCAATGTAGCTACCAAAGTTGCACAGTTTATTTTGCTGGGCGTAGGCGGTGCAAAGCTGATGGATGAATTAAATTTTCACCCGGATGTGTACCATCTTAATGAAGCACATGGGGTGAGTGCTGCATTTTATCTGTATCAAAAATTTGGAAAAAATAAAGAAGAAGTAAAAAAACGGCTGGTATTTACCACACATACACCAGAGGAAGCTGGTAACGAAAAACATGATTTGTACCTGTGTGAAAAAATGAGTTATTTCTGCGGCTTATCGCTGGAAGAAGTGCGCATGCTTACGGGTATTACTGATGATCAATTTAACCACTCCCTTGCTGCACTTCGGTTTGCAAGACTGGCAAATGGGGTGAGCCAGTTGCATGGCGAAGTAAGCAGGCAAATGTGGAAAAAGTATGATGACATCTGCGAAATAAAAGCCATCACTAATGCACAAAACTGGCATTACTGGGCAGATAAGCAATTGTACAATTTTTTAGATGATCATAAAACAGATGAGTTTATAGACCGCAAACGATATTTAAAAAAGCGGGCTTTTGAAATAGTGGCAGACCAAAGTGGAAAAGTTTTTAACCCCGATGTGCTTACTATCGTATGGGCAAGGCGCTTTGCCGGTTATAAAAGGGCTGAACTTATTACAAGAAACCAGGAAAAGTTTCGTGCTTTAATGAGCAATACAAAATATCCGGTGCAAATCGTTTGGGCTGGAAAGCCTTACCCGGTGGACTATCCGGCAATAAGTGATTTTAATTTTTTGGTAAACCTTAGTAAAAATTTTCCTAATGTGGCTGTGTGTACCGGCTATGAACTTGCTTTAAGTAAAAGACTAAAACAGGCTAGCGATGTATGGCTGAATAACCCGCGGGTACCAAGAGAAGCAAGTGGTACAAGCGGCATGACGGCGGCTATGAATGGTGCAGTAAACTTTAGCACAAACGATGGCTGGATATGTGAATTTATAAACCATGGTAATAATGGCTTTTTAATTCCACCGGTAGATTATGAAAAAATGAGTACACACGAGCAGGATGAATATGACCTTGAAAAAATGTACGAAATTTTAGAGAACCAGATACTGCCTTTGTATTATGAAAACGCAAACGTGTGGCGCCAGATTGTAAAGAATGGTATGAGGGATGTGCGCTGGCAGTTTGATAGCAACCGTATGGCAAAAGAGTATTACGATGTGATGTATAATAGTTAGGAAAAAGTTTTCTGAATATTAATCCTCTTCGAATACGGAGAGGATTTTTTTTACTCTTATTGCTCTTTGGGGTTAATGTAAAGATGAATAGTCAAATATTCATTGAGCATTATGGCTATACAATTTATATAACAATAGTAAGGCACTGCTTCGTTTTTTAGCAACACATTAAGGCTTAAATAATAAAAATAATAAGTTTGCATAGAAAGAAAAAAACAAATACATGGATAACTTTGAAAAGAAAATAGAAGTACGCTGGGCAGATCTTGATCCCAATTTTCATGTGCTGCACTCCCGCTACTATGATTTTGGTGCTTACTGTCGTATGGCTTTCCTTGTAGAAAACGGGCTCACGCCACAGGTAATGACGAAGCATCATATTTGTCCTATTTTATTTAGAGAAGAGTGCGTGTTTAAAAGAGAAATTACCTTTGGAGATGAAGTGCTCATCAATTTTAAGTTGCAAAAAATATCTTCCGACTTTGGTAAATGGACGATGGTGCATGAAATATATAAAAACGCTGAAACCCTTGCTGCAGTTATAACCGTTGATGGTGCGTGGCTGGACACTGTAGCAAGAAAAGTAACACTGCCACCAAAAGAAGTAACACATCTTTTTGAAAGAGCACCGAAAGCATCGGGCTTTTCTGTGGTGCAAAGAGGGTAAAAAATAATGATAGCAAGAACCATAAACCTTTATAAAAATGCATACAGCGGGATCACTAACCGTATATGGCTGCTAAGTATTGTAATGCTTGTAAACCGCTGTGGCACAATGGTGCTGGCTTTTATGACGCTGTATTGCAATCACCTTGGCTTTACCATAAAACAGGGCGGCCTTGTAGTAGCTATTTATGGAATGGGCTCTGTAGCAGGTGCCTTTTTTGGCGGAAAAATTACGGATAAGTTTGGCTTTTATGTGGTGCAGTTTTCTGCCTTATTTTGTGGCGGTATCCTGTTTATTGTGCTGGGGCAAATGCATACTTACCCGGCTATATGCAGCTGTACTTTTTTTTTGAGTATGGTTAACGAAAGTTTTAGACCCGCCAATGCCACGGCCATAGCTTATTACAGCAATAAAGAAAACCGTACACAATCTTTTTCCCTGGTACGGCTGGCTATAAACCTTGGTTGGGGGCTGGGCAGTGCGCTGGGTGGTTTTTTGGCATCTGTAAATTATCACTTGCTTTTTTGGGTAGATGGAGTTACCAATATTACAGCCGCTTTTTTGCTTATTATTATTTTACCAAGGATTACGCAGCAGCAGCAAGTAAAAACTTCAGTAATAAAACAGCAGCAGCAAAAGTCATCAGCATACACAGATAAAAAATTTTTATATTTTCTCGTTTTTCAATTATTTTTTGCAATATGCTTTTTTCAATTATTTACCAATGTGCCTTTATTTTTTAAGAAAGGTTTGCATATTTCCGAATTTAACATCGGTATGATAATGGCTGCCAACGGAATTTTTATTGCAATTTTTGAAATGGTGTTGGTTTTTAAATTGGAGGGAAAAAAACCTTACCTCACCTTAATGAGCTATGGTTGTATTTTAATGGGCTTATCATTTTTGGTGCTCAATATTCCTGCAAATGGTTTTACGATTGCACTTTGTGCAATGCTGGTAATAACGGTGGCAGAAATGATTTCTATGCCTTTTATGAATAGCTTTTATATAGCTCGTAGTACGGCAGAAACCCGTGGACAATATGCCGCCATGTACACCATTGCATGGAGCCTGGCGCAGGTAATAGGAAGCAGTACTGGTGCAGCTTTTGCAAACAAATTCGGCTTTACTTATCTCTGGTTTTGGTTATCGGCATTGTGCATATTCGCAGCAGGAGGGTATTATTGGCTGCAGCATCATTTTACAGAATAGAAGAATTGCATAAAATTACCTTATGTTTATTTTGTATGAAATAAAAAAAGTAACTGTATAGAAAATAAAATTTTGTATAAACTTATACCTGTTGTTAAAAAATAAAATGATAAAACTTTTTTTATACCATTATTGTATCTGTAAAAAAACATTTGCATGAAAAAAATAATTGCGCTGGCTTGCTTGGGTTTTGCATTTGCCGTTTCGGCTCCGGCTTTCGCGGCTGGCGAAAAGATGAAAGGCTGCAACAAGGAGGCGGAAGG
>JANXXM010000060.1 GCA_025350645.1 Ferruginibacter sp. | reverse complement strand
CGTAAACGTAGTGAGAAAATAAATATGACTTCTGCTTAAATAAATATGCAATAATTACATTCCATAAAAACACTACTCCACCGTAAGCGAAAAACTAATTGTACGGGAGTTTATTTCATCTATAGTATTGGAGTATTTTATATTTGCTTTACGGTCGTGTACATTGCGCAAGCCATAGCCTATTTTAATCTCCGGCGATAATACAAAAACAGGAAAATAAAAATGAAATCCAATACCTGCTTCTAGCCCATAATCCAATTTTTTTAAAGAAATAATGTCGTCATTAATTTTTTTACCACTGTTTGCAGCCAGGTCATATTCTATTTTAGCACCTGCCATCATATACACTTTAAAATTTTCTATACGATCGCTTGTAAATTTTAGCTGTAGCGGAAAAGCAAGTGTTATGCCCTGTATTTTTTTTTCGGTGAGGCTGTCTTCTTTATAAACTATATCTGGTTTTAAAAGGGTATATTGAAAAGCTTTTTCTGTAAAAACCAGGTTTGCCGGGTAAAGCCGCAGATCCAGATGGCCGCCAAGGCGCACATTTACAAGCCACGCAAGATTAAGCCCTGTACTATTTACGCTTTCAATTACGGATACGCTATCGAAACTCAAAAATTGTGGGTGGTGCGTAATGCTATAATGGGAACGATTTACTCCAGCATTTATACCAAAGCGAATAAATTTATCATCATGCTCCTGTAAGTTTATTTGGTAGCCAAACTGAGCAAAACCACAGGCAGGGGCAAAACCAAAAATCATAAAAATAAAAGTAGGAATATAAAAGTGCTTTCGGTTTGCATTCTTTACAGAAGCTACAAAGCCAAGCTTATAAGAGCTTATGAAAGCTATTGTATTGTACGTTATTTTGTTCCGCAATAAATGCTGCATATCCCTAATGATAGTGGTTTATAAATGATGTTCACATAACCCAAGTCGCTCAGGATTTTTGTGAAATTTTTACCCTCCGGAAATTTTGTAATAGACTCATCTAAATATTTATAAGCGGTAGCATTTTTAGAAAAAGCCTTTCCTACATTTGGTGTAATAAAGCGCATATAAAAATTATACAGTTGCTTCATTACCGGTGCTCCGGGTTTGCTAAATTCCAGTACCACCAGTCTTCCGCCGGGGCGCAATACCCGCAAAATTTCTGCCAGCCCTTTTTCTAAATGTTCAAAATTTCTTACCCCAAATGCCACGGTTACTGCGTCAAATGCATTTGGCTCGAAAGGCAGTGCTGCACTATCGCCATTTATTAATGTTATAACTTTTTCTGCTGACTGTGCCGTTATTTTTTTTCGGCCCAGTTGCAGCATACCCTCACTTATATCTATACCAATAATTTGAGCAGGCTTTAATATTTTGTGGGTAAGCAAAGCCACATCCGCAGTGCCGGTTGCTACATCCAGTATTTTTTGAGGGGCAAGTTCTTTTAAATATTTTATTGCTTTTTTTCTCCAGCTAATATCTATACCAGCGCTTAAAAAGCGATTTAAAAAATCGTACTTCGGTGCTATGTCGTCAAACATGGCAGCCACCTGTTCTTTTTTTCCTTCGCCCGATGCCTTATCGGGTACAATTGTGTCGTGTGCGTATTTTGTCATTGCTATTGCAAATATAAGTGCTTTAAAATACAGGCTACTGCTGTAGGCTGTGGTTTGCTGTTCATATAAAGTTAAATTTGCCGTACATTAAATACAAAAAATGCACATAAAAAAAGCTACATACATTATTAGCAGCCCCAGCTACGAAGGCTGCCCTGCGCCAGATAAACCAGAGTATGCTTTTATTGGCAGGAGCAATGTGGGCAAATCATCTCTTATAAATATGCTTTGTAATAATGATAAACTGGCCAAAACATCCGGCTCGCCGGGAAAAACACAACTCATAAATCATTTTGAGATAATGAGTGCAGGCAGGGTTGAAGAAAATAAAAAACCGATACCGGATTATAAATGGCACCTGGTAGATTTGCCCGGCTATGGGTTTGCAAAAGTGAGCATAAGCAGCCGCCGCAAATGGGAGCAGATGATAGAAAATTATTTGCGGAGAAGAGAAAATCTTACCCAGGTATTTGTATTAATAGATGCACGGCACAGGCCTCAAAAAATAGACCTCGACTTTTTAGAGAACTTAAAAAAATGGGAAGTGCCTTTTAGCCTTGTATTTACAAAAAGTGACAAAGAAAATCAACGAACGGTAAGTAAAAATGTAAAAGATTTTTTAGAAGCTATGAAAAAAACATGGCAGTTTTTGCCCCGTAATTTTGTAACCAGCGCAGTTAAGCATACGGGTAAAAATAAGATACTTGCATTTATTGGCGAAACAAATGAAGAATTACTAAGTGCTACAAAGCCAAAAAAATAAAGGAGCCGGCCCCTAACGCCAGCTCCCTCGCTTTTACACATGAATCTACCTTACTGTTTTATAATTTTTTTTCAGAAAAGAGAATGTTTACTCGTGAAATAAAATAACTAACCGGTTTTGGAGAGCGGCGGGCTAAATAAAGGAGCCGGCCCCTAACGCCAGCTCCCTCGCTTTTACACATGAATCTACCTTACTGTTTTATAATTCTTTCTGTTTGCCTGTGCGTATCGTTCATCATGTGAATAAAATACATGCCACTGGGTTGGTTGCCTATATTTATAGTAGTGGCGCCACTTATTTTTTTGCCGGTCGCTATGGTACGCCCGTTAGTATCTGTAACCTGGTAATTATAATTTTCTGTAGCATTAATAAAAATATCCTGTTGCACTAATGTGCCTACAATAAATATTTTTTGATTCTCACTGCCGGCTTTTAGCTTAATGATATTGGATAACATGCTTTGGTTAATTACTGAAATGGCTTTGAGCCTGTAATACAATGTGCCATTTTTATTTGGCTGATAAGTATAATTATTTGTACCGCTATTTAAAGAAGCAAGATTTGTAAAATCAAATCCGTTTGAAGATACCTGCAGTACTTGTGTAGCTGTGGGTTCATCTGCAATAATATTCCAGCTTAGTGTATGCCTGCCCTTTTCGTTTATGCCACGTAGCTGCACATCATGTATAGGCAATGCACCCCGCATGCCATTAAGCGTATAAGCACCCAAGCTACCGTAACTGCTGGTATTATTGTTACCAGTACCGCTTAATATGATATAATAAGTGCCTGCGGTAAGCAATGTATCTATAATTACATTCATAAAACTGGCGGGGTTGTATGTTCTTATCAGTGTTTTTGTGCCGTTGTACAGCATTATTTTTATATCTAGGTTTGCACCATCTGCTGTAGCGGTAGTATGAAAAGGAACAGCATCTACATGTATGTTTCCAGATTGTGGCATAGTAAATTTAAAGGCATCTTTATCCGTTGTGGTACTGATGATGCCCTTTACATTAAAAGCTACGGAATTAAGCGTTGTTGTATTGCCAGCCAGAGAGTCTGAAAAATCATCTGTACGATAGGTAAAGCCGTTGTTGCTGGTAATGATGGTAAGGTTATCCTGTGCATCTGCACAATCGTATGGCGTAGGGCCATTGTTCCAGCCGGTCATATTTTTATTATAGCTATTGCCCATAATAGGCGCCCAGCCTGTTTCTCCGGAACCTGCACCAGTAGAGTATGTTTCTGTAAGGTTACACAAAGCATCATATTTGGATTGATGCGAAAGCCCAAGTGCATGACCGCTTTCGTGTGAACAGGCTTCTGAAATATTTTTTACGGTATTGCCTATTCTTGGCGGAAAAACAAATGCCGGCGTATCATCACCCCAAATAAATGAACCGATATAAGCAATGCCTCCCACGCCGGTATACCATGCGCAGGTGGGTGTTACTATTACCCTTATTCTGTTAGCTGGCGGTGCTGCTAAAAATTTAGCAGAATCTGTTGTTATATTAATATTAAAAGGGCGGTAATCTTCGCTTACCCGGTTAAAGATTTCTGTTATTTGTGCACCTGTAAGTATTGTGGCATCGCATACAAATTGCTGGCCTCCCTGCCATGCAGCAGATTGTACTGTTTGTCCGTCAAAATCTAAATAAATGGTAGAGGTGGCAGTATCAAGGCTGTTTAATTTTGGGGCTTGTGCTATAGCATTTATAGATATAAAGAGCATTGCTACTAAGCAAAGCTTTTGTGTAAAGTTTTTCATTTTTTTTGGATATTAACATTAAATAAATAGCGGGGATGGCTATTGGAAACCATCATCCGTATATACAACTCATCCTATAAATTACAAGGTTGCATTATTTTTTGCGTTTCTGTTTTCTGCAAAAAATAATGGTTATCCCTATACTTTATTTCATACCCGTCTGCGGCTGTATTGCTGAGAATACGGCCTGCAAAAATTATTGTTTTATCTGCTGCAATTGTTTTGGTAATTTGTAACACAGCATTATTATTTTCGATGGAGCGAACAATAATGATCTGCATATTATCATACCGTTGTTCATTACTTATAACGGTGCCTTTAAAAATAAATTCACTGGAAAAAGGGAAGGTTATTATCGTATTTTTTTTGTTGCCACTGTTACTGAATGCATCGTTTAGTACATTACTTCCAATACTAATGGTTTGCGGGAGGGCGGCATATAATTTTTGCCGCATGTCGGTTTTTTGTGCTATAGCCGATGCTGATATAAGGGTCAGCGTCATCCCCAGCAACAATTTGCTAAACATATTCATGATGTGTTTTTTATAGATACCAGGATTGATTCTCCCCAGTAAAACGCAACATTGAAATGCTTAGTATGTTTCTACATAAAATGTACACAACTTTAATAATTAATACTGGCCGGTACTTAGCATTACCAAAGTGCATGCTTCCACGGTTTGTATACCTTCATCGGCTGCAAGCTTTGCCAATACAGGGTTTTCTGCACCGGGGTTAAAAATAATCCGCTTTGGTTTAAGCGATAAAATATACTCGTGGTAATTTTCTTGGTTATCCGCATTCAGGTAAAGCGATATCGTATTTATATCATTTACCTGTGGCTTTTCCGTAGTAATTATTACATCATTTATTTTGCCTTTGCGGCTTCCCAGGGCTATAACAGGGTGTTTATACGCAGTAAGTTTTTTTACCGCCATATTGCTATAGCGCTCTTCTTTTGCAGAAGCGCCTATTATCATTGTTTTCTTCTCCATTGTATTTATTTTAAAAATCTGTTTTGCAATGCCGGCGATGGCATCATGCAACTATCGTTTTTGCCAAACCACCTGTACCTGTTTTTTGCAATGATGCTGTACACGGCATTTCTTATAAAAGCGGGTACAATAATAAAGCCATACAATAATTTTACCGGCCCGTTTAGCTGCTTTGCAACTTTTAATGCTGCGGTGGATTTTATAAATAACTTTTCGTTTTCAATAAGTATAAAAGAATTAAAATCCTGTACGGGCAATTGGTGTTTTTTTAGCAGCGCCTGTCCCGGTTCAGATTGTAAAGAGGCAAACTGAAAAATGTTTTTGGGATCGTTTTTTATAACAAATTGTACAGCAGTATTACATAAGTTGCATACACCATCAAATAAAATTACAGGAGCGTTTAGCATTGCTGTGCAAGGTAATTCATTGTATGCAGAGAAAATGTAGCGGTAATAATTTTAGTATTTTACACAGCCTTAATTTTATCTCTACAATATTGCACCACAAAATATAAAGCAGTAAATGCTGCTAAAATGGCCAGCCCCGTAAAAGCAGTATTGGGCTTATCTGCAAAAATACTGATGGCCACAAAAAAATATGCCAGCATAAAAACAACAGGCATCAGCGGAAATAGTTTCATTTTATAAATACCCGTATCATCCAGGTGGGCAGTTTTTTTTCTCAATTTAAAAATAGTAGCTGCAGAAAGTATCATACCAAAACAATCCAGAAAAATGGTAAAACTTAAAATTTCGTCAAACGTTTTTGCCCAAAAAACAATAAGAGCGCACATAGAGGCAAAAAGGCTTAGCGAAGTAAACAGTACATTGGTATTAATGGTTCGTTTACCAAATGTTTTTGGCAGAACACCCTCGTCGCTCATGGCCTGCATTACCCGTGGGTTGCTCATAAGCAGTACGTTTACATACGCCAGCACGCTAAGAAAAAGCAGTACGCTAAGTATATTGGCTGCTGCGCTCCCAAATACATGGCCGGCCATTATTGCTGCAATATTAGTAGATGTTTTAAGTGCCTCAAAACCGATTACTTTGTAGTAAGCATAATTAATGGTGAGGTATAATGCTATAATAATAAGCAGCCCGAGAAAAATGCCTTTAGGAATATTTTTTTCAGGATTTTTTACTTCTTCGCCAAAATTTATAGTTTGCTGATAACCGCCGTAGGTAAACGATACTGCTACCAGCCCCAACCCAAATGCTTTTATATATTCTTTAAACGTGGGGCTTATAGTTGCTGTGGCAAGCAGGTTTTCTACATGACCGGCGCTGTAAAAAAACAATGGCGTAATGAGCAAAAGTATAAGACCTATTTTTATAATGGTGAGTACATTTTGTGTGCGTGCACTCATTTTTAAACCCAGCAGGTTCACCCCATAAAAAATGGCAATAGATAGTATGGCAATAATAATTTGAAATTTTTGCGTATCTCCTTGCCCTGGCAGCAATACTTTAATAATATACTCCGCACCAATAAGCGCCACACCCGCCAGCGATGCAGCGTTTGAAATAAGAATAATACAGTTTACTGCAAATGCAACAGAAGGATGATAAGCATAAGAAAAAATTTTGTAATACCCGCCTGTTACCGGAAAGCGGCTGCCTATTTCTGCATAAGTAAGTGCACCGCAAATGGCAATAATGCCGCCGGCCAGCCAGGCACCAAAAAAAATAAGGGGGGTGGGCGCATCTCTTGCCACATTTACCGGTGTACGAAAAATGCCCATGCCTATTACAAAACTCACCATTATCATGGTAAAATCGAAAAGGCTCAATTTTGGTTTATTCGTCATGGTTTGAAATTAAGAAATTTTGCACACAGCAAGCCGGTAAACAAAATAATAAGGAGAAAATAAATTGCAAATCTGCCTTTGCACTTTTTTAAAAAAAAGCAAAAAGTAAAATGACAATGCCGCACGAATAACTTTATAGCGTATGTTAAGAAACTTTTTGAGTTATTTTTTTTTCAGGCAAAAGCCACCTACCCAAATTTTATTGCATAGCCTTTAAAGCTTTGCTAATAAAAATAAAATGCCATAAGCTTTGGCAAAATGCTGTGTAGTTAAATTTAATTCAAATCGTTTCTAAACTAATTTGAATACTACTTTACACAAAAAATTATTCGTTGATTTGTGGCTTTAAGCTGCTGCTAAATAGATACCATTATTTTAGTAAAAACAATTTTTTTTAAAGCAGCCCAAAAATGAGCAAGCCATATAATAGTTTTATATTCGCCAAAAAATATGCAATATGTTTGAGTTAGGACAGTTTGCAATAAAAGAAGTAGTTACTGTAGCATTCACTTTATTTGCTGTAATAGATATGCTGGGCTCTGCGCCGGTACTTATTTCTTTAAAAGCAAAAATGGGCGGAAAGATAGGGGTATGGCAGGCCACGCTTGCATCAGGGTTGCTCATGGTACTGTTTTTATTTTTTGGAAAACAGTTTTTGAATGTGCTGGGGCTGGATGTAAAATCGTTTGCAGTGGCAGGAAGTATCGTTATTTTTATATTGGGGCTGGAGATGGTATTGGGGCTGGATTTTTTTAAGGCAGATAATAATGCAAAAAGCGGGAGTGTTGTTCCTATTGCTTTTCCGCTGATAGCAGGCTCTGGTACGCTTACTACTATTATGAGTTTAAAGGCAAACTATGGCGACATAAATATTTTGCTTGGCATTCTCATCAATTGTGTAATTATCTTTTTGGTACTGGGTTCTTTAAAATGGATAGAAAGAGCACTTGGGCCAAATGGTTTGCTGGTAGTAAGAAAGTTTTTTGGCGTTATTTTGCTAGCCATTGCGGTTAAAATTTTTGGAACTAATATTGTAAAGTTTGGGGTATAACTTTAGCATGAAATGAATTATATTTTTAATGGCTTTGTAGTACAATGGATAGTATTCGAGTTTCCGAAGCTCTAGACCCAGGTTCGATTCCTGGCAAGGCCACTACATCACACAAAGTAAGCCCGTTTATGTGCGGCATTCTTTACTATATTTAAAAATCTACCCGTGTGGCAGATGTTCATACAAAGGAAGCACTAGAACTCTTTTTTGACATAGATGAATTAGTTGAACCTTCAAAAAATAATGGGAAAGACCCTGAAATCACTTTGGAGTTAATAAAAAAAATGATTGATTGGGATAGAAATAATAAACACTTAACGCCTCAACATTTTAAAATGATGTTTGATATTGTCAATGGCAAAGAAAAGCTAACAAGTGAAAACAAAAAATATTGCCTGATGAATTTTCGTGTTATTTTAAAATACGGCTTTAAAATGTAGTATCACCATTAAACAATTGAAACTTGTCTTCATCCTTCTCATATATTAATAACGGATATTTTTTTCATAAAAAAAATTGCCCCCGTACGCTATTTGCGGGGGTAAATAACAAAAATTTAAAGGCATTTAAAAATTAAAATCTACTCCTGATTATTACAACATCATCCCCCTTATTTTCTATGCCACCACGCCCACATTATTAAAATAAATTGCAGTGGTATTAGCCTTAGCCATGCGCCCCAGGCAGGTATGCATATTTGCTCGCTCATGCAGCCGCCTTTTTGTATCATATAAATGTGTGCAGGTATAAATGCTATCAGCATGGCCACTACAAGGTAAGAGCCATATTTTCTGGTGGTTTTAAATAGGAGTAATAGCGCTGCAGTAAGCTCCGCTACACCCGCAGCATAATTTATAAAAGCAGGGTAAGGCAAGTAGGGAGGTATAATACTAAGATAACCAGCCGGGTGCCAAAAATGATTAATGCCCGCTCCACAATAAAGAATAATCAGCAGCAGCAAACTTATTTTCTTAATCATATTATCAGCACTTTTTTTGAATGTACGATAATTGATGCAATAAAGGTTTACTATAAAATTGAATACCTATTTTTGATTAAAATAATAATATTCTTGCAGCATATTTATGATCAGTTTATTGCAGATCTTTTAAACACCCGCTGGTATGAGTACCTGGCCGTAGCCTTTGGTATTATAAGCGTATGGTACAGCCGCAGAGAAAATATATTGGTATATCCCACGGGTCTTATCAATACCATCATATACATTTATCTAAGTGCAAAAGGTCATTTGCTGGGCGAAGCCACCGTAAATTTATATTATACTATTATGAGCATTAGTGGCTGGTATATGTGGGGCAAAAAAAATGCTGTAAACGAAAAAGTATTGCACATTTCTTTTTCTACAAATAAAGAACGCATGCAGCAGTTATTATTTTTTGCAGTTTTTTATGCCGTAATTTTCTTTGCCCTTAGTTACTTTAAAAAAATGTTTTTTGATGGTGTTATTCCCTGGGCAGATGCCCTTGCCAGTGCCACTGCATTTACTGGTATGTGGCTTATGACAAAAAAGAAAGTAGAAAGCTGGTATTGGTGGATAGCTACCAATGTAGCCTCAATACCTTTGTACTTTGTAAAACATTATGTTTTTACCAGTGTATATTATGTAGTGCTGCTTATTATGGCTATAGCCGGTTTACTGGCATGGGTACAAAAAGTAAAAGAACAAAGGCGAGCTTCTGTTGCTGCAAAGACAATAACTTTTTAATGTGTAAAAAACCAACCCTATAAAGTTTTAAAACTGCTGTTTAATATATTGCTTTAAATTGTTTAATGCTGTATGTTCACTACACCTGCTATCTTCAAAAAAAGGTATAAAATATTTTCTGTTTTTTTAATTGTTAACATACTATTTTCGCAACACCAAAAATAAATGTACATAAACTAATGTCCTACTGCACCGCTATAAACCAGATGAAGGAAGCAGATATTGCCGTGCACAAAAATTATCATGATCATTTCTATGGCTTTCCTATAGAAAGTGATGACGAATTATTTTGCAGGCTGGTACTGGAAATAAATCAGGCGGGCCTTAGCTGGACAACCATCTTAAAAAAAGAAGAAACTTTTAGAAAAGCCTACCATAATTTCAGCATAAAAAAAGTAGCTGCTTATAAAGAAAAAGATATTGAAAGACTACTGAACGATGCCGGAATTATACGAAACAAATTAAAAGTAAATGCTAGTATTACCAATGCAAGAAAAATACTTGCTCTGCAAAAAGAGTTTGGTAGTTTTAAAAAATGGCTGGCACTGCATCACCCCCTATCCAGAGCAGAATGGACTACTTTATTTAAACAGACCTTTACTTTTACAGGGGGTGAAATTGTAAATGAATTTTTAATGAGCAGTGGCTATTTATCCGGTGCGCATGATGCAGGTTGCAAAATTTATAAAAAGGTACTGGCACAAAAACCCGCATGGAATAATAAAAAGTAATGATAAAAAAAATAGTAATTATTGGCCCGGAGAGTACAGGAAAAAGCACTTTAAGTACAGCCCTTGCTCAATATTATAATACGCACTGTGTAAAGGAATATGCCCGGGAGTACCTGCTAAAAAACGGAACCGATTATACTTTTGAAAACCTCTACGATATAGCACAGGGGCAGCTTGCAGGTGAAGATAAAGGAACGGAAGATGCCATTGCAAATAATAAGGAACTGCTTTTTATTGATACCGATATGTATGTAATGAAAGTGTGGAGTGAGTTTGTTTTTAATAAATGTGATAACAAGATACTTACCGAAATTACCAAAAGAAAATACGATTTATACCTGCTTTGCAATACTGATTTACCGTGGACAAAAGATGAACTGAGAGAATACCCCGACCTGCTTATTAGAGAAAAATTATTTCATTTTTACAAAGAAGAAATGAGTGAGCAACATGTGCCTTGGAAAATAATTAATGGCTTAAACGAGGAGCGCACACAAAATGCTATTGCTGTGGTAAATGAAATGCTTAAAAAAATTGAAGATTAAGAATTTTGTTCAATTTTACCATATAGATTGATAGAACCTGTTGGCTTTTTTACCATTAAGATCATTGAGAAATTAGGGTACTAAGTCTTTCTTCATTTGTCTTAATTTCTTCATGTTCGTAATGTTCCCTCATTATCGTTCTTAATTTTTTTATATTTTTACTGCTCCTTCATTTATGTTCTTTTACCTTATAACCCTATAAGCTTTCCTTTTAAATACCAGCTATAAAAATTATCTTTGTACAATGCCCAAATATTTAGACGAATTAAATGAGCCACAGCAGGAAGCAGTGCTGCACAAAGATGGCCCTATAATGATTATTGCCGGTGCTGGCAGCGGCAAAACAAAAGTTTTAACCACCCGTATCACCCATCTTATGAGCCAGCATGGTATAGATGCTTTCAATATTCTTGCCCTTACATTTACCAATAAAGCTGCTGCCGAAATGAAAGAAAGGGTAGAAAAAATATTGGGTAATACAGAAGCAAGAAATTTATACATCGGCACATTCCATAGTGTATTTGCACGCATCCTTCGCAGCGAAGGCCCACGTTTAGGCTTTCCCAGCAATTTTACAATTTATGATACCGATGATGCAAAAAGTGTAGTAAAAACGGTTATCAATGAATTAAACCTGGATGATAAACAATACAAACCCGGCCCGGTTTACAACAGAATATCATCTGCGAAAAATAGCCTCGTAGGTCCTGCAGAATATGCAAACGATTACCTGCTGCAGCAGGAAGATGCCCGAGCAAACCGCCCTATGATGGCGCAGATATATGATGCATACAGCAAGCGCTGTTTTAAAAATGGTGCTATGGATTTTGATGACCTGTTGTTTAAAATGTATTTACTACTCAAAAACTTTCCTGATGCATTAAGCAAGTACCAGCATAAGTTTAAATACATAATGATAGATGAGTACCAGGATACCAATACCGCACAATACGAAATTGTAAAACTACTTGGTGCAATGCATGAAAACGTATGCGTGGTGGGAGATGATGCACAGAGTATCTACAGTTTTAGGGGCGCAACCATAGAAAATATTCTCCAGTTTGAAAGAGATTATGACGAGGTAAAAGTGGTGAAGCTGGAGCAGAACTACCGCAGCACAAAAAATATACTAAGTGTAGCAAATGAAATTATCGGCAATAATAAAGGGCAGATAGAAAAGCGCTTATTTACAGATAACAGCGAAGGAGAAAAGATAAAGCTTGTTCGCACCATGACGGATAATGACGAGGGTAAAATGGTGGCAGATACCATACAGGAAAATAAATTGCGCAATCATTATTTTAATAAAGATTTTGCAATACTCTATCGCACAAATGCCCAGAGCCGTAGTTTTGAAGAAGCTCTCAGGCGCATGGGCATTGCCTATCGCATATATGGCGGAATGAGTTTTTACCAGCGTAAAGAAGTAAAAGACCTGGTAGCATATTTAAGAATAGTTGTAAACCCCCGGGATGAAGAAGCACTGAAACGAATTATAAATTATCCTGCACGGGCTATTGGCAAAACTACCATAGATAAAGCGGTATTGTTTGCAAACGAAAACAACCTCAGTATGTGGGAGGTAGTTTGCAATGCTGCTATATACGGTTTTCGCAGCGGTACATTGGAGGTGCTGGATAATTTTGCTACAATGATAAAAATGTTTCAAAGCGAAATGCCAAAAAAAAATGCCTATGATCTTGCCACGCTCGTAGGCAAAAATACCGGGCTGGTAAAAGAACTTTTTAATGACAAAACTACTGAAGGACTTGCCCGTTACGAAAATGTACAGGAGCTGCTAAACTCCATAAAAGAATTTACAGAAACACCCATGAACGAAGAGGATGGCGAGGTAGGGGATAAAAGTTTGGGCGGGTATTTACAGCAAATAGTATTGCTTACAGATACCGACAATGATAAAGAAAATGCAGATACCGTAAAGCTGATGACCATACATGCAGCCAAAGGACTGGAGTTTCCCGTTGTGTTTATAGGCGGGCTGGAGGAAACACTTTTCCCCAATGCCATGAGCATAAATACCCGGGAAGAGCTGGAAGAAGAGCGCAGGCTTTTTTATGTGGCCATAACCCGTGCAAAAACCAAGCTGTATCTAAGTTACAGCAATGCACGCTATCGCTTTGGGCAATTACAGCAAAACGAGCCCAGCAGGTTTATAGATGAAATGCCAGAACTTAATATAGATAAAAGTTATGCAGGCTCCACCGCTAAAAATAATGCAAACTCCCAATGGAGCCGCGGCAGTGCATTTGAAAAAATGAACCGTGGTTTTGAAAATACCGGCAGCAGAACCCAGGCCACAGCAGACAAAACAAAACCTTCGTATACCGTACCCACCCGCCCGCCGGTAAAAGACCATGTGCCCACAGAAAACTTTGTGGCCAGCAATACTGCAGACCTTGAAGCTGGCCATAAAGTAGAGCACCAGAAATTTGGTTTCGGTAAGGTAATTAAAATGGAAGGCGCCGCACATAATCCCATTGCTACCATACATTTTGAAAACAATGGCGAGAAAAAAATAATGCTAAACTATGCTAAACTTAGAATAATAGAAGGGTAAAATTAATGCTGCAACCGGCAGAAAGCTGGTGAAAAAGTTTTCGCACTCGGGAAAATTTTATTCATTTCTGTTAATTATACCCCTACGGTTTATTCCTTCATACCTTTATTGAGTTTAAAAGAATTAATTTTACAACTGATAAAAAGTTTATCAGCAAAAAAATTACAACAATGATAAAAACAGGCAACCCCGTTATAAGTATATATACAGAAATGACTCCTAACCCTGAAACAATGAAATTTGTATCAAACAAATTATTGTATCCCGGCAAAAGTTTAGATGTGCCGGATGTAGCAAGTGCAAAACCATCCCCGCTTGCACAGGAGTTGTTTACCTTTCCTTTCATAAAATCAGTATTTATAGCGAGTAATTTTGTAACCCTTACAAAAACCAATGATACGGCAGACTGGCAAGATGTAATACCTGCTGTAAAACAATTTTTAAAAGAATACCTGGAAGAAGGCAAGCAGGTGGTAAATGAAGACGAACTTTCTATTACTAAAATAGAAAGCAGTAATGAAGTAAATGCAGATGATGATGATGTAGTAAAGCGCATAAAAGAATTGCTGGAAAACTATGTGAAGCCTGCAGTAGAAATGGATGGTGGTGCTATTCAATTTAAAAGTTATGAAAATGGTACCGTAAATCTTGCCATGCAGGGTAGTTGCAGCGGTTGCCCATCCAGTACTATTACACTAAAAGCAGGTATAGAAGGTATGATGAAAAGAATGATACCCGAAGTAAAAGAAGTAGTAGCAGAGGCGGAATAAAATAAATATTTAAATATTTAACCAGCCTTGGATTGAAAAATTTAGGGACTTTTTTATTGGTAATGTAGTCAAAAATGGTTGGTGATTTTATCATTTTTGTTTTGAAATTTTGCATAATCAATCAAAAGAATAGTAGGCTCTGCTGAGGAGCAACCTATGAGCAATATGGTTGATGCTAAACGATAAAAGGAGTTAGT
>JANXXM010000144.1 GCA_025350645.1 Ferruginibacter sp. | reverse complement strand
TGCCTGGTGGTTTGAACTTTATGAGATACGATAGCCATTTTTTCGCCCATAAGCGCATTCAAAAGTGTACTTTTACCTGCGTTTGGTTTACCAAAAATATTTACAAAACCTGCTTTCAATTTTAAAATATTATTTTTTATAAAATATCGTATAAAAAATAAGGAATAAGAAAGTAGCAATTTGCTTTTGCTTTCTTATTCCTGATAGTTGCGAAGAGAAGGATCGAACTTCTGACCTTCGGGTTATGAGCCCGACGAGCTACCGCTGCTCTACTTCGCATTGCAAATATAGGGATATGCAGTTTTGTAGCCAAATAAATATACTTTTATACCAGATAAACTTTTAATAATGAAATATTTTTTTTCCTTGCTTCTGGCATTCTCCTGCATGGCTGTTTTTAGCTGTAGATCATCTGTAAAAAACCATGATGATGATATGTATAGCCGCCATTTGCAGCGCCATGTACCACTTACTATTATCACAACAGCACTACCGGATAATAAAGAAGAAATGAACCTTTTGTTATTTAATGATAAAACGCATATTGAAGAAATAAGGGTAAAAAAAATACTGGACAGCTTATATAAAAAGAAACTGATACAGCCTGTTATTATTGTGGCGTTTGATGGAAAAAATAATGATTATGGTATGGAAGAAACAGAAATGCCCGAAGCTAAACAGCACAAAAAATTTAATGATTTTGTTATAGATGAATTGTACCCTTATATAAAAAAGAAAGTAGCGATAAGAAAATTTAATTCGGTGGCTATATGCGGCTTTTACAGATCTGCATTAAGTTCATTTGATATTGCATGGAACAATGATGAAAAAATTCAAAAAGCAGGTTTATTTTATCCGGATTTTTATGAAAGTGAAAACATGAAAGATTCTGCGATAATTGCGCAAATACAGTTGCTGCGTAAAAGACCAGATTTAAAATTGTGGTTTACTTACACTTTGCTGGAGAATATTAATGCCAATGCTTTTAAAAAGGTAATAGATTCTAAAAAATCCATTTCGGAATTTTACATAAAAGAAAGTGACAGAAATTTAAAGAGAGAACCTGCTATAGAAAATTTTGCAGATTTTATGATCTGGGCTTTTGGAAAATAGATCAAAATCTATTTTAGATTGTAGAAAGGAAATCTATTTAAAAAAATGCTTTACGCTCTTTTAGTACATGGGCTATAAGCAGCTTACACAAATATTATGTATACTTTAAAATTCAAAAGATTATCAATTTAGATCAGCTCAATTTGACAATCTTTTGAATTTTGAAAAGCATTTTTAATATTTATAAAGAGATGTAATTATTTTAAGGTGACCATAAAATCTTTATTCATTTTTACATAATCTTCATTTTTTTCTGTTGTAGCAAGTTCCAGAGATTTTTGAGAACTGGCCATTGCAGCTTTTTTATTACCCATTTCTTTTTCTATTTTAGCTTTGTAAATCCACATCCAGTAACCTTTAGGATTATCTGCAACTGCACTGGTAATGGCCTCTAACGCTTTGCTGTTGTTTTTATCATACTCGTAGTAAAACTGAGCAGCCAGGTAATAGGGTTTTTTTTCTGTGGTCATAGCCTTTTCTATCTGTGTACGAATGCGGTCTTTTATAATTGCCGTTATAGGCACTGCTACAGCGGTATTTTCCCACATTATATGCAACTGGCAGCTTTCGGGTTTTATATCTGCAAACTGCATGGTAAATGTTTCTACGGTTGTAGCTATTTTCATAGAAGGTACTTTTATTCTCAGTACATCGGCACTATCAGTATATCCATTAGTACCCCAGTTTTTTATTCCTTTGTTTAAAATAATTTCCCAGGTTTTTTCGCCAGGTATTGTGTATAAAGCATAAGTGCCGGTATCTACTTTTTTGCCGCCCATTACTACAGCATCATTAAATTTTATGATGGTGGCAGTATTAGCACCGGTTCGCCATACCGCATTATAAGGCACAAGGTCACCAAATATTTTTCTGCCTTTTGCAGAGGGGCGGCTATATGTAAGTTCAATATTGCCTAGCGCAAAATCTTCTTTTATAGTTTGCGTAGGAGAAGGAGCAGGCATTTTTACCTGCGCATTTACAAGGGTTGCTACTGTAAAAATTGATAGTGTTAGAAATAGCTTTTTCATTATTTAAATTTTTATTTATTGAAAAAATACTTTTACCGTTTGGTAAAAGATATGGTTGTTAGAAAACTGCATTTGTTGTACTTGTTGTTGTTTTTCTGAAAAACCTTGCAGCCCAAAAAGCCCTGCTGCATTACCTTTATTAATAGCAATCTCCAGGTGACCGGCGGAGTTAAACAAAGCCAGTTTTTCTCCTTCCTGCACATCTGCGTAGGTGTCACTTATTTTTTCTATTACCTCATCTCTTTTAAATACTATAGAAAATTTTCGACCTTTGCGTTGTTCTTCAAATTCATCTTTGCTAATGTTTACGATTACATTTTCAAAGTTATCTATAAAAAGAATTTGTCCCTCTATCCAGTTGCTGCCCAGCATAGGCTTTAATGGGTTTTTTATTTTTATTGAAATATCATGATAGCCTATGGCGGAAAAAGGAATGCCAGAAGCTATCTCACTAAAGGCTTTTGCAAAAACTTCTGTACAATATAACGCATTTTTAGGGGTATTTTTTTCCAGCGTGAGTGCGGTTATATTTTCTGGTACTTCTTGCAGCATCATCGTAATAAAACCATTATCGGCGCAGCCAATATATTGTCCTTTGTATTCTATAAGAAGTAAATGATCCAGCTTTTCATCAAACAAATTAAGTAGTATTAAATGAAAAGTACCAGGGGCAAAATTTTTAATAGCATTTCTGCATACGTAAGCAGCCTGTGGATAATTGAAGGGGGATAAAAGATGCGTAATGTCTATTACGTTAAATGCAGCATTTACTTTGAGCAATTGACCCTTAATAGCACCTGGCATAAAATCCTGAATACCTATATCGCTTGTGAGGGTAACTACCGGCATTTAAAAATTATTTTTTTATTTGTTGTGCAAGATAATATACCAGCCGCTTTATTACACTATTTAATGAGTTTTCCTTTCTTATAAAAAAAATTTTTGGTAAGCCGGTCTGTGAGCGATGCAAAAAATTTGTTCATAAAAACCGTTTGTTTTCCTTTAAAAGTAAGTACGAGTGTTCGTTTTCTTTTTTGTATTGCTTTTATTATATATGCTGCACATTGTGCAGATGTCATTAAATTTTGTTCATCTATCGGGCTTTCGCCATGTGCGGCAGCATGCTCATTGAGGGCAGCGTTTCTTATATTACTTTTTGTGAAACCAGGGCAAACCCACATTACGTTTACTCCATCATCCATCAACTCTGTACGCACTGCCTCTAGCCAGCCATTAACGGCAAATTTGCTGGCAGAGTAGCCGCTACGGCCCGGCAAACCTCTGTAACCCGCTATGGAACTCACTCCTACTATAGTGCCTTTTCTTTCTAGAATAGATTTCATTGCAAGTTTGGTACAATATACCGTACCAAAATAATTAATATCCATTACTTTTTTAAACACACTTATATCTGCATCTTTAAGCTCTGCCCGCATAGAAATTCCTGCGTTGTTTATAAGGATATCTATACCGCCAAAACTTTTAATAGTGCTGTCAATAAAAATTTTACAGTCATCATAATTACTTACATCTGCCACAATACAAAGCAATGGTTTGCCCGCATTTTCATTTTTAAGGTCATCTAATTTTTGTTGATTTCTTGCACAGGTAGCCACATTTGCGCCCATATTTAAAAAAGCCTCAGCAAGCGCTTTGCCTATGCCATCGCTGCCGCCCGTAATGGCAACTGTTTTGTTTTTAAAAGAAAAATTCATTCATTACATTTTTGCAAAAGTAAAGTATAAATAAAAAGGGTTCCTAATATAATTTAAAACTATCACTCATGGCTAAAAAAAACAGTATTTACACAACGGTTTTCTTATAAAAGTAATTAAAGTATTTTGAGAAAGTAATTAAAACTATAGCTAATCTTTCTATGTATAAAAGCAATTTCTTTATCTTTTAAAACATTTGCATTTGAGTTCGAAAACTATAAAACATCGCTTTTAATTTTAATGAAAACCTCCTGCTATATAAATACATAAAAAACCGTTGCAAAAATTAATTTACAACGGTTTACCAAAATAAAAAAAATTATAATCTTGTAAGTTTATAACTTCCGGTATAAAAATCTACTTCCATTTTAAAATTACCCCCCACTTTTGGTGTCGTAAGATCACTGCCCAATAAATAACCACCACCATCTCTAAAACGAACTACGCTTCCATAACTTGCATCACCATCATTACCAAAGCCCATAAACCTTCCCCAGTCCCACTCTCCATTACCATTGCCCGGACTTAATAAATATTTTTTATCTCCTTCCAAAGCGATTTTATTTATTATAAATTTACCATTTCCAAGGCTTATAAATTTGCGCTCAGGGTGGTCAATATAGCTTTGCGGAGAGGTATCCCAGGAACCTGGTGTGGCTTCGCCGGTAATGAAAAGCTGATTGGTTGCAGCAAAATCTACTCCCTGGTTTTTATACCTGTCAATGTTTAGAAAAACAGGATTGTGCTCGCCATCCCACTTTATTTCCTGCTCGTAACCAAACACATTTATACCTACTTGGGAGGCATCGTCTCTCACAATTAAATAGCTGGTGTTCGCATCTCTTGGTACAGCGGCTGTAAACCTTGTGGTAGGAAAACCTTGAAAATCTTTAATCCTTTTCATTGGGATAGACTGATCGCTTAAGCTACCTCCTTTCTTCACCAAAAAATATCGTTTTGCATCATCTCTGTTATTTATATTAACTACTACTGTTAATTTTCCTGAACCTATTGAAGCAGCAGGAATTGGGTAAGGTTGCGAATTTGTAACTTTTCTATCTGCCCAGTTAAATATTTTTACATTTATATATTGCCCTGTGGTATAATTAAAATCAATGGCAGTTGGCAGCGTTGTCTTGTACCTATAATCTGCTATTTCCTGCCTGTCGCCATCTTTTATTACTTTACCCCAATCGCCTCTTGTAAATTTAAACACGTTATCATTTACAAAATTTAAAAAGATATAATAACTGGTACTATTTATTCTTGTAAGTTTAAAAATAGAATTTCCATTATCACCGCCGCTCCAATTGTTACCGCCATTTGCACTTTCAAAATCGCCAGTTATCCAAATACCTTCATTGGTATTTACCAACCCTTCCGGCACACTTACTTTTATCATCACATTTTTACCTGCGGGTATTGGTAAGTCTGCAATAAAATCGTTTGTTCTATTATCCAAAATACTTACATCATAACTTTTTCTTGCAGCATTGCCACTTTTATCAATACTAATAATTACGATGGTATACAAACCAGATTTAGTACCCGCCGGCATTGGAAAAGGAATGCTGATAGTACCCTGATCTACAGCACCTGCAATATTTCTTTTAGAGCCAAAAGCAGCTATGTTGATGGTGCCTTTTTCTACAATGCTCACCCGTACACTATCCAATTGTTTATCGTCATTGCTGTTATAATTTACAACAACATTGGGGTTTGCATTGGTTAGCTGGATAATATCACTGTTCACTATACCAGCTGCATCAATTGTAGGATCTATTAGATCCTCTGATTTTTTGCAACTCCACAATAGTGCGGTTATACAGATAACAGTAAAACAAATTTTTAATACATTTTTCATTGTTTTTAATTTTTAATTATTTAAGAAAAGCAATCATTGATTATAAAAGTTTAAAAGGCAGCTATTTTTTAAAAAAGAAAATTATTTATACCGTGTTTTAATAACCGCTATTTTGTACAAGATTAGGATTACGATCCAGTTCACTTTGTGGTAATGGATATAACAAATTTTTTGCTGTTATGTTTGGATAAAATGGTTGCATAGTGCTCAATGCTTTACCTGTACGCAACAAATCGAACCAACGCTGTCCTTCAAATGCGAGCTCTACTCTGCGTTCTTTTAATACGGCGTCTTTAAATTTATCTTTTGTATTTAAAACTGTAAAGTTTATTGTGCTGTTATTTAAACCTGCTCTTGTACGTATAGCCTGCAAATCAGATAAAGCTGTGGCACTCGGATAACCAGTTTCATTTAATGCTTCTGCTTCAATTAATAAAATATCAGCATACCGTAATACTGGAAAATTAGCTGCACCATCAAACCCATTATCAAACCTAAATTTATAAATGTAGGGAATGATGGGATTTGAGTTATTATTGAACTCGTGTTCATAAAATATAGAAGCATTTTTTCTTACATCATTTGCTTCATAAGCATTTGCTACATCGGGTGTAGGTGTATGAAATTTTTTGTAACAAAAAGTGGTTTTAGAGCAGGGTAAAACTAAATTTGGGTAAGGAGTTCCTTCCCCATTACCCGATGCAAATTGTATTTCAAACAAACCTTCTCTGGTGTTTTTTGATTGAAATAAATCTTCGTAGTTCGATAATAAAATATATTTATTGAGTGCTTTTACCTGCTGAGCAAACAAAGCAGCATTCGTATAATCCCCTCGTGTTACATACACTTTGGCAAGTAAGCCCAATGCAGCGCCTTTTGTTGCTCTGCCTATTGCCTGATCTACAGATAAATTTGCTATAGCATATTGCAAATCTGGAATGATGGCTTGCGTGTAAAGGCCATCAACCGTACTGTTGGGCAAATTAATATCTTCTGGCTTTATAGAAGTGGTTTGTTTTAATGATAATGGAACAGGACCGTATAACCGCACCAAATTAAAATAATCCAATGCCCTTAAAAATCTTGCTTCAGCTAAAATTCTAATTTTAGATTCTGGAAAATTAAATTTATTTACATCCATTGCCGTCACATTATCTATACAAAAATTTGCTCTGGCTACGCCCAAAAACATCTGTTGAAAATTACGCTTTATGGTGGGGTTGGTAGGGTTTGTTGTAAAAGCATCTATAGAAAAAATGGCAGGGTCATCGCCACCGGCTATCGTATTATCAGATACCGCTTCTGTTAAAGTATTTATATCGTACCCATAATAACTATCTGCCTGCAGCACATCATAAACCGTTGTGAGCGCTGCTTCCGCCTGCCCTTCATTTATAAAATATGCAGACGTTACCTGCTGCCCAACAGGTTTAATATCTGTAAAACTTTTTTTGCAACTAGTACCACCGATAACGATTGTTGCAAAAATTAGTGAAGGGAAAAATAATTTTTTTAGAAACACAATAAAAAAGCATGGTAATTATATTTGAAATTTTTTGACGAATTCCTGTTACA